>JAGLHR010000764.1 GCA_023143415.1 Thiomargarita sp.
AAAAAACAATTTAAATCAAATACTTAAATACTTGTGTATAACGATGAGAGCTAGGCTTGGGAACGAGGGGCTGTCACATTAACACTATGAATTAGTTATATTTAATCCGTTTTATTCCTAAATCCGTTGTACTCCAGTAAGAGATAAAAAAAATGCCCTCCCACCAACCCCTTTTCAAACTACTCTCAAAAGATCGCCAACAAAATGCCGATGTGCTTGAAAAACGATCTATGCGGGGTGTGAAATTGCGTGTGATTGAAAAGTATTCTGATTCCGCACATTTTAT
Organism: Thiomargarita sp.; assembly: GCA_023143415.1. Lineage (GTDB taxonomy): Bacteria > Pseudomonadota > Gammaproteobacteria > Beggiatoales > Beggiatoaceae > QNES01. Next base: position 287 of record JAGLHR010000764.1, read on the forward strand.
TTATGAGCTATTACAAAATGCCGATGACATGAAGGCGACGATGGCGAGATTTGTGTTGACAGAATCGGGCATTCTTTTCGCACATAATGGTACGATTCATTTTTCGGTAACGGCACCAGATAATGAAGAAATGGATACCCAAAATCAGCGATTGGGGCATATTAACGCCATTACTTCTATCGGCAATTCTAATAAGTATGACGCGCAAATCGGTAAATTTGGGGTAGGATTTAAAGCGGTTTTTCAGTATTCCAGCACCCCAGAAATTTATGATCCGCCCTTTTGTTTTAAGATTGAACGATTTATTGTGCCTATTTTGCTTTCCTCCGATCATCCTCAACGGCAACCGGATGAAACGTTATTTTATTTTCCGTTTGATAATCCCCAGCAATCTCCTGCCCTGGCTTTTCAAGCGATTTCAACCAAATTAAAACAGTTAATTAATCCCCTATTATTTTTAAGGCATTTAACAGAAATTAATTGGAGGGCAAGTAATGGGAATCAGGGGAAATATATTAAGGATGAGAAATCGGATTTTTTTCAGAAATTGGATTTATTTCAAACGACAATTCAAGAAAACAACAATTCAAGAAAACAACATTTTCTCATTTTCACCAACCAAACAAATGCCCATCCATTTAGCATCGCCTATCTCACGCACCTCTCAGAGAAAGGGGAACCGATTTCAATCTCATATCAGCAAACTTTTCCTGCCTATTGCTTTTTTCCGACGAAAGAAACCACCCATTTGCATTTTATCGTAAATGCCCCCTTTTTATTAACAGATAATCGGGAAGGCATTAAACAGGGTGAAGAATGGAATCAACATCTGATTGAGGCGTTGGCAGAATTGACTGCGGATAGTTTAACGCTTATTAAAGAAATCGGTTTGCTCACCGATGACTTCTTTAATGTGTTGCCAATTGATTTTCCTGCCGAGCATTTATTTCGCCCGATTTATGAAACGGTATTAAAGCGATTACAATCAGACAAGGCATTATTGCCAAGTCAAGCGGGCAGTTACACGACACAGAATAAAGCCTATTTAGCAGAAAATCCCGCGTTAATGCACTTATTAACGTCAGCGCAATTAAGTTTTTTGGTTAAAAATGAGGAAGCGCGATGGGTGTTTTCCCAAACAACCCATCATCAACGATTATTATGGGATTATGTGAAGCAACATTTGGTGAATCAAGAATTGACTTCAGATAAATTAGTGCGCCGCCTCACGAAAGCGTTTATTCAAGCGCAAACTGATGAATGGTTAATGCAGTTTTATACCTATTTATTAGAAAAGGCGCGTTATTTATGGAAATATAAACATAACACGCTTCAAACAAAACCGTTGCTTCGTTTAACCAATGATGAAATCGTTTCACCCTATAATCGTGTTGGCAAAATACAAGTGTATTTACCAACAGAAAATGAATCAGAATATCCTACTGTTAAACGCTGTTTTATAGAAAATGAAAAATCGTTGCAGTTTTTATTGGCATTAGGGTTAGATAAGCCAAAAGCGTTTGAAGAAATTAAGTATTATATTTTGCCCCGCTATATCAAAAAAGATGACATTGCGCCATCGGTGATGTTGAGAGATTTTAAAAAACTATTCAGCACCTTTTTAAATTGCCCTTGGCATAAAAAAGAAGACTATTTAAACCAATTGAAAAAGATTCCTTTTTGTCGCGCTCGTCATTTTGCCGACAATTCATCAGCGCGTCTCCTCCCCTCTGCGATTTATTTCAACAGTACATTTTTAAAAAACTATTTTAGTCATACCCCCGATATTTATTTTTTGGATAACGAATTTTATGCGGAAGAAAAAAAACAATTCATTCAGTTTTTCAAAGAGTTAGGAGTTGAAGATAAACCCAGACGAATCAAAATTAAAGCCATATTATCAGTGCAAGAAAGAGAAGCGATTCATCAAGGCAAATATACTTATGACTATTATCACTCTTCTCAATATACTTATGATTATGATATTCAAGGCTTAAATGAATTTCTCACCAAAATGAATTTGGAAAGAAGCAAAATATTATGGCATTTTTTATTAAAACTCATTGAAGAAAATTTAGGGCAGGAAATTTTCAAAGGGCAGTATAATTGGTTTTATCGGCGCGAAAGGTATCACTATTTTGATGCAAAATTTTTGCTCACGCTACGACAAACGGCATGGCTTTATATTCATCATCGCTGCATTAAACCCGCTGACATTATCGCACCCGAATTAACAGCGAATTATGACACGGAAAATTATGCCGCAAAAATTTTAATCGAAAAATTAGGGATTCAACAGGAAAGGCTCACAGGTTTTAGCGAAGCACAAAAAGATCGTTTAGTTTATGGAAATGAACTTTTTAAATTGGCGAAGGCAACAGGGAAAGCACCCGCAGAAGTCTTTCAAAACTTCAAACATTTTTTGGCACAAACTTCAAAATCACATCCAAAATCTCATTCATCACCCTCTCAAAAGAATAACCAACATTCTCCTCATTCTCAAAATAAAACGACAGAAAAGCCGAATCCTAAAAAAGAATTTAAGGAATTTGATCAAAAAAATGAGGAAGTGTCAAATTTCTCTCTTGAAATAGAAGGAGGTGAAACCTCTCAAAAACAAATACAATTAGAAAAACAGTTCAAACAAAAAATTGATCAACTCACAAAAATCGAAGCATTGCGAGTTCAACTTGATAATATAAAAAAGTATTATTTTCAATGGTTTAACACATTATTAGCATTAGAATATTATCTCAGTGGCGAAAATAAAAAAAATGGCTTCAATCTCAAATTCAACAAAATCGAAAAAATCCCTCAATCAGCAACAAACATCATACTCAAAAATCCCACCTCTTCTATTCCACCCTCTATAGAAGACATCGCCGATTTATCCTTACAACTCCATTTGGGTGGAGAAACAAAAACGGTATTGATAGAAGTGGTGAATGTAAAAGAATTTAGCCTATGCGCCCGCCTGAAATCTGCCACCGATCTGCAAGAAATAGAGACAAATCGGATACAAAGTGCGGTGATTGAAATTAAAAATCCCGCCTTTGTTTTAGACAAGCTAAAAACCGCTTTTCGGGAATTGCCCTGCGCTGAACATGATAATTTACAAGCCAACTTGACACCCCAAATTGAATTTATATTAGGTCCGCCGGGTACGGGTAAAACAACGTATTTAGCCAGAGAACGCATTATTCCTTTGATGAAGGAGAATTTAAAAATATTGGTATTGACTCCAACAAATAAAGTGGCAGATGTGTTAATGAAAAAAATGATGGCTGATCCAAAAACGGTTCAAAACGAATTAATCCGTTTCGGGGTGACGGGAGATAATGAGATTGAAAGGGCGGGATTATTAAAGGAAAAATCTTTTGATTTCACGCGCCTCAAAAAGGCGGTGCTTATCACCACGATTGCCCGATTCCTCTATGACGGTTTCTCTTCTGGCTTACTCAAAGAATTTCATTGGGATGTCATCATGTTCGATGAAGCCTCTATGATTATGTTAGCGCAAATGATTTATGTACTCTATCAACAAACCCATTGCCGCTTTATTATCTGTGGCGATCCCTTTCAAATTCAACCATTGGTTATCGCCGAACAATGGAAAGCGGAAAATATTTATACGCTAGTAGGAATAAACCGTTTTCAATCTATCAACACCGTGCCACATCACTTTCCCATCACCCAATTAACCACACAATATAGAAGCATTCCGCCCTTAGGCACGTTATTCAGTCAATTCAGTTACGACGGCATTTTAAAACACCACCGCCAAATCACCGATAAAGAACCGCTGAAACTGGAAGGATTTGATTTAAAAGAAATAACGGTGATTAAGTTTCCGGTTAATCAAGAAAGCCTCTATCGCGCACGTCGTTTAGAAAACGGTGGCATTTACCATATTTACTCCGCGATTTTAACGGTTGAAATAGCACTTTCTCTCTCAAAACAAGCCCCGAATGGATGGAAAATAGGCATTGTCTGCCCTTACCTAGCACAAGCCACCTTAGTTGAAAAAATGCTTGCTGCTTTCCCTCACCCACACATTTCAATCATCACTGGCACGGTACACCGTTTTCAAGGCGACGAATTTGACATGATATTGAATTTATTGAACCCACCCCCAACAATCAGTTCAAATATCTTCTTGAACAACCCAAATATTTTAAATGTCGCAATCAGTCGCGCCAGAGATTATCTGATTTTACTGATACCCATTGTTGATGGTTTAGGGCAAATAAAAAGGCTTGAAACAATTATAAAAAATGAAATAATCCAACATTATCAAGAATTTACATCAGAAACGGTGGAAACAATCCTATTTAAGCAAAGCAACTATATTGATAAAAACACCTCAATTAGTGCTCATCA
>JAGLHR010000765.1 GCA_023143415.1 Thiomargarita sp.
ACTTAAAAATGGCAATAAGATTTAAAAAAAATTGTTATAATGATGAAAATTAAGTATAATGAGCCATTTTATTAATCACTATGGAACACCTAAATGATGAAAAGATTTCAAGTCAAATTTAGTGCCAAAAATCTAACCGGAAACGCTGGACTGGTTCATCTGGGTAAATTTGCCGATAAATTGCAACTGCCTAAAACCTTAAAAAAAGTGATTTCAATAGAACGAGGGCATACCGCTAACTATGAAGTAGCTAATGTGGTCATGATGTTAATGATGGGTGTGCTTGCCGGTATCAAACACATTAGTCATCTTAAAATGATACGCCATGATTCAGTCATTCGCAAGCTTTTTGATTGGAGTCAATTTCCGGATAATAGAACGTTTGGACGGCTTTTTGAACGATTTAACCATAAACATTGCAATGAATTGCATAAAGCTGAACAGACGACTCGAGAAAAAGTTTGGTCAAAAAAATGGTTTGGGCGCGTCACATTAGACTTTGACTCGACGGTTATCGGAGTACACGGTTCACAAGAAGGAGCCGCTAAGGGTTTTAATCCTAAAAAGAACGGGCAAAACAGTTATCACCCTTTACTCTGTTTTATTGCTGAAACGAGAGAATGTCTTCATAGTTGGTTCCGTACTGGATCGGCTTATACTGGTAATGGAGCACCTGAATTTATTCAAGAATGTTTTGCACGTCTTCCGAAAATGGTCTGGAAAGTATTTGTTCGTGCCGATAGCGGATTTTTCAATGGTGCTCTACTTGATGTTTTAGAAGAGAAAAAGAGTGAATATCTAATCAAAGTCAAGATGAGAAATTTGACCCGCCTCTTAATGCAACAAAAATGGCAAAAAGTAAACGGTAAAAAGGGATTTGAAAGCACAACATTTACTTATAAATGTCACGGTTGGAAAAGAAAACGGCAATTTGTCGCTCTCAGGAAAAAGCTTGATCCAACAGCCATGAACAAAACTCTTTTTCCGATTCCAGAATACGAATTTTTTTGCTATGTGACAAATTTAAAGAGAAGTCCTTGGAAAATTCATAAATGTTATGGGCAGCGTTCGACCAGTGAGAATTGGATAGAATGGTGTAAAAATCATCTGGCTTCCGGAACCATAAGAACTCAATCTTTTTGGGCAAATTCAGCCATTTTTCAGACTTCTATTTTGGCTTATAATCTGATGGTTTGGATGATGTGGCTCAATACTGAAACCCGCTTTCATGAAGAACCAAATACGATTCGAGCTTGGCTGATTCAGGTGCCGGCCAAACTAATTAGTCGTTCGCGTCAACTCATTTTAACTCTTTCAGAGGATTATGTTTTTAAAGAACGCTGGTTAGAGATTGAAGAATCAATCTCTACCTTGAATTTCGCTTAAATTAATTCAGCGAACTCCATTTTTTTTTTATTCCCAAGAGGAATAGGGGATTATTACGTCTCTTTTTTCAAATGAGACAATAATTTGACTTTTTGATCATCAAATTGAACGATTTGATGGCCTTTTTTTCATTTTTACGAAAATAATCGCTCCATTTTTTGGAAAATTTTCTCAATTCTCTTGAAAATAAGTCAGAAGAATACTCTCAATTCTTAATTGCCATTTTTAGGTAGTATATTTTTCAAGTGGAATGACGTGAATATCTGAAGAATGTTGCTTAATTTGCCAAATATCGTAGGCTGCTTGTTGTCTGAGCCAAGACTCGCTGGATGGCTTGAACAAAAGCGATAGTCTGTAAGCCATTTCAGGTGTTAACGCACAACGTTCATTTAACACTTGAGAAAGGATTTCTTTGTTCACACCCAAGTGTTGTGCTGTTTCAGCTACAGATAACTTAAGTGGTTTGAGAATTTCTTCTTTTATCACTTCGCCGGGATGTGGTGGATTGTACATTGCCATAATTCAACCTTTTTAATGATAATCTTCGTAATTCACTATTTCAATGTCTATGCCTACAAAGCGAAATGTTACCCGCCAATTAGCTTGCACCGTTATTGACCAAATTCCCTTACGGTTTCCCTTTAATTCATGCAATCTGAAACCTGGCAAATTTAAATCATCTGGACAAGTGGCCATCTCTAGCCTAATCAAAATACGCCGTAGTTTCTTGGCGTGTTGAGCTTGAATACCAGCTTTACTGCCTTTGTTATAGAAACGTTCTAGTACATTGTCAAGGTTATTTTGACGGGTAGTGTTAGACCTGACAGGTTTTGGAAACCTGTCAGGTCTTTTGATATCACCAGACAAATTCAAATTGACAATATACTAGCCCTTTGTGTATAAAACTCTTAATCATATATCAGAGCGCAATTCTGTTATTAAGTATTGATAAATGTCAATAAATCCGAAACACGGGAATTTTATCCGCCCATTATCACATGAACCTATCCCACTATTCGTTTTTGAGCTTAGAAATCCGATTTTTTAAAAAATCGGATTTCTTAAACCTCGTTTCGCCGCTTAGAAATCCTTTGAAAAAAATCGCTTAAACATCTTGGAA
>JAGLHR010000766.1 GCA_023143415.1 Thiomargarita sp.
GCTCTATTTAGGAAAGATGTCTAATCTTGTAGGGGCAATCCTTTATGGTTGCCTTAAAAAATCGTTGTCACATAAATAAAAAACCACTTGCAATGAGCGACAGGAGTTAAAAAAAATGCGAATATTTTCATCTTACGGTCCAATTGATCGTGAACTACATTATTATGTTCCTCGTCAAGAATTGATTGATGAAGCGACTCAACAACTAAAAGGCTACAATCCCAATAAAGGTGGACATTATATAACAGTATGGGCACCGCGTCAAACGGGCAAAACTTGGATAATGCAAGAAGTCGTATTCCGCATTCGGGAGGAAAACCAGTTTGATGTGGTTATTCTGCCTTTGCAACATCTCTCTAATGTCACTGATGTCAATCGTGTCGCTCAAGTATTGGGCAGGGAATTGATGGAAAAGTTGAGTTTAGAGAAACTCGACATCAACACGTTAGAAGATTTTCGTCTGTTGTTCAAACGGGAAACCCTCCGTAAGCCCTTGATTTTGATTTTAGATGAGTTTGATGGACTTCAAGAACCCGTTATCGCGTTGCTCGTCGGTTTTTTTCGCAATATTTATACGGCACGTCAAAATCAAACGGACAAACCCACCGCTGAGAAGGATTACTTGTTACATAGCATGGCTTTAATTGGGGTACGCACCGTCTTAGGCGTGGAAAATGTCAAGGGTTCCCCCTTCAATGTTCAGCGAAGTCTGCATATTCCTAATTTGACTCATGATGAGGTGGTTTCGCTTTTCAACGGCTATCAACAAGAAAGTGGGCAATTGATTGAACCAGAAGTGGTGGAACGTATTTGGTCTGAATTTCAAGGGCAACCCGGTTTAACGGGTTGGTTTGGGGAATTGTTGACAGAAACATATAATAAAGCCACTGACAAACCGATTACGATAGATTATTTTGAAGGGGTTTATGCCGCCGCGCTCGACTTGCTACCCAATAACAACATTTTGAACCTCATCAGCAAGGCGAAACAGGAACCTTATAAATCATTCGTTTTGGAACTGTTCCAAACCAAAAACAAAGTCAAATTTACCTACCGTAATCCCATCATCAATTTTCTTTATATGAATGGGATAGTGGAAGTTGAACAAGTCAGCTTGAGCGAAAATTATGTGAAATTTCCTTGCCCTTATGTACAAAAGCAATTATTCAGCTATTTTGCCGAAGAACTGTCTCATAAAATGGACAGATTATCTGATCCGTTTGAGGATTTATCGGAGACGATTACCGAAGACAGTCTCAATATTCCTCAATTGTTGCGGAGATATGAGCGGTATTTACAAGAAAATCAACAACTTGTATTGAAAAACGCCCCTCGTCGCCGGGACGATTTACGTGTGTATGAAGCCGTCTTTCATTTTCATATCTATCTCTATTTGACCAGTTTTCTCCGTAGTTATGATGCACAGGTTCAACCAGAGTTTCCGACGGGTAATGGACAAATTGATTTATTGATACGTCATGCCGGGCAATTGTTTGGTTTAGAGTTAAAGAGTTTTGCTAATCAACGATCCTATCGTAAAGCCCTTGTTCAGGCAGCAAAATATGGGCAACAATTAGGGGTGACTTCGATATGGTTAGTGTTATTTATTGAAACCGTTGATGAAACGAATCGCAAAAAGTTTGAAATAGACTATACGGATGATGAAACGGGGGTGACGGTGATTCCTCGGTTTGTGCAGACGGGAAAAGAATGAGGATAATTGGAGTAGGATATAGGGTAAAAAACTTTTCTGCGAGTAATAGCGGCTGATGCGGTGTCAAAGCTGAAGCGTTGAACTCCAATTGTCTCAAGCGTGAGAAACCAAGTTTCTTGAAGAAACTTGGTTTCTAAAAAACTTTAGCTATTTCAGAGGCACACCTTGCTCCAGTTGTGGCACTTTCATACTTATGCCGGCTTCTTTAAAAGAATCCCAAAGTTTAAACCACAGAGCTGACTTGACCCCTGTCTCACTTGCATACCGCAGATCGAGAGAATACTCAAAGCGGAATTTCATGCTGGTTTCATTCAACTCGTATAAAACAACTTTGCACTTAGGCTTACTGAGAATTTCTGTGTTTTCATCTAGCACTTTTTTGATGATCTTTTCCACGACATGCGGATCGTAATCATGGCTAATACTCACATACAATCTGGTACATATCACTTGATCAGTGTAAGTCCAATTGACGAAGTGCTTCGAGATAAGTTGAGAATTGGGTATCATGAGTTCCTTACTTTCTTTCGTTTCGACAATTGTGGAGCGAATCCCAATGTTTTTAACAAGGACTTCAGTATAACCACTAACATCCAGAGTATCGCCTACTTTCACTGGACGTTCGACCAACAATAATATCCCACTGACAAAATTGTTGACGACGTTTTGCATACCAAAACCAAGACCAACACCAATAGCACCAGCAAACATGGTTAAAGCAGTTGGATATATTCCAATGGTTTTTAACGCAATTAACAGCCCAATGACAATCACGACATACTGAGTAAATACCGATAGGCTATTCCGTATGCCAGAATCCGTGATGTTTAAATAAACCAACCGATAACTAATCCGGCGCGACCAACCACCAAACCAAAATACCACCCAAATAATGAAGGCAGCCAGTAACACATCAATCAGCTTAATTTGGTTGCCACTATCAAAAGTCACCAAGGCAAAGTTAAATACTTTTCCCACACTTTCTTTGATAGCAACATCTTCATACCAGCCTGTCAACCAAAGAAACATGACAACAGCTAATCCAATTAGAGCTAAACCAAGCAAATTCTGTATTAAGGGGATTAGGTCTTCTGCCCATAGCGAACCACTCTCACCTCGTTGTAAAGCCGATTTTTTCCATAAAGTCGTTAAAACACTAATAAGTCCTTCGCCAATGAACCAAGCACTTAATACCAGCAAAGATAAGCTCAAGTATTTAGCTATAGTCCAGCCAAGAACAACATAGCCGGTTACGCCTAAGATTGATACCACCAAGATGATGAGCGGCAATAATAAGGTAATAATGTTAGTAACCAGTCGCCAATAACCGTCGAGATGATTTAATATGAGTCCACGCACTCGCATAAATAGCGGTATTGTCAAAGCCAATAGAACCATAAATACACTGTCAACCAAGTCAAGCAGCTTTAAAGAAAGCTTACCTTCCGGTTCCTGATGTATAAAGCTAATCGTAACAATCAAGATACCTAACCCAATAACAATCCAACGTATTTGCTGATGGAGCTTTGTCATCTCTTGGGATTTAACGTTGGGCATTGAGAACGCAAAACCAGATAATTTCGTTTTGGGAGCCAATAACAACCCAGACAAATTGACGAGTAGTTTAGTAACCAACCAAGCTAATAACAAAATCAAGGCAACAAAGGTGCTTTCTTTATTCGGTTGCGCTAGCCAAATGAGTAATAGAAATACGCCTGTGATAGCAATGCTTATCGCGTTTAACCGCCACAAATGTAACCAGATAATGGCTTGTTCGACAAAATGACTGCGTTTTTTTACCCGAGATAACCCTGAATACAAAGTCGATAGGAAAATCACAAAACTTAACCAAATCAGCGTCGCAATACCGATAATAAGCCGGTTTTGCTTGCTCGTTTGTTCAAAGGCTTGTTTAAAACCGCGCCCTGCCAATTGCAACTGCTGGAAAAAAAGAATAGGTACAGAACCGATTTCTACGAAAATGTTTTGCCATTCAGCCATACTGGAAGGTAATTTTCGTTGTCTCAATAGGGCACGATAAGTATTTGTTGTGTAAACTTCTTCAAGTAATTTTTGCAGTTTGTTGCCTTTTTTTAGCAAAGGCGGTATTTTATTCAATTCACGTTGCAAGCTGGCTTTAAGTTTGCTTAATAGCTTTTGAGCTTGGCTAAAATCTTGTGCCGATTGACCGCTCAAAGTGCTCGCCTGTTCCTTAGCGATTGCTTGTTGTTCTCCAAAAAAGGTGATTTTACTTTCCAATAGCATTTGTCGAACTTGAATATCTTGAAGTAAGGTATCAAGTTCGGTAATAATGGCTTTGATATTTTCAAGTTGGCTTTGATAAACATCCGTCGCTTCTTTATGCTCTTCAGCCGTTTTTTGCCACTGCTGAATTTGCTCATTAAGATAGCTTGTTTTTGATTGGCGCATAGCCCGTTGTGCCAGTTCATTAGCTTCTTGAATTTGCATTTCAAGCAAGTAACGTTGGGCAGAGTTTTCCGCCAATGCCGGTATCAATTCTAACTTTTGGCTTAGTTCAGCAGCCAGATTCAGATAACGTTGTTGCTCTTGTCGAATTTGTTTTGCTAATTCTTTTTTTTGCCGAAATCGAGACACTGCTTGTAATTTTTCGTTCCATTCTATTGCAAGTGCTAAACGTTTGTTAGCTTGTTCAATACGTTGTTTAATGAGAACAAGCCATTGTCCTACCATTTCCACCCGCTTTTTTTTCTGCTCAATGGCGTTTTCTAATACAGCAATTCTTTTCTCGTGTAGCGCTTCTTGTTCTGCTTCAACAGGTGGCGTTTTGCGGAGGCTTTCCAGTTTTTTCTCTTGTTCGGTAATAGACTCAGATTCATTCTCCAAATTGTTTTCCGCTGTTTGGTGTTCTAAGTCAAGTTTTTTGACCTGTACTTCAACTGATTGTTTGTCCAAAATCGCTTTTTCAGTTTGCCCTTTCAATATATCAAGTGTCGCATCAGTTGTTTCCAATGCAACAATTTTGGCGGGTAAATTTTTTTGGTTCGTTTCTAATTCTTCTTTATAACCTTCAAAAGCCTCTTGAGCGTGAACAATCGCCTGCGATTGTTCTTTAAACAAACGGATTCTGCGTTCATTTTTCAATTGTCCTTGCCAGTCTGTCGCAATAATAGCTTGTTTGATCACAACCTCATTTTGAACTTTGAGATGCCCAAGATATTGTTTTTCAATTTTCATCACCTGTTTATGCAAGGCAATATCCTTCTCAACCACAGAGATTTTTTGATTGTGATCGACGGTGAGTTCGGCTCGCGGAAATTTGGTGAATTCTTCTAAGGACGTCTGCAATTTTGTCAGATTTGCCGTTTGTTTATCCAAATTGTCTTGAGCCGTTTTGCGTTCAACCCGCAATTCTTCTAGCTTTTGATTAACAGCATGTTTTTTCTGAGCCACTTCCTCTAACATTTCGGGAGTAATTTTTTCAATTGTGATTAACCCTTCTACGTTTTTCGGGAATGCTTGCTCTTCGGCTTGCAAGGCGGCACGAGCGGGTTCTAATGCGGCTTTGAGTTTATCAACGAGTGATTGCTGTTCTTCAAACCATTGCGGGGTTAGAGTTGTTGAAACTGTTGGGTTAGAATCAGTTGTCGGTTCTGCATGAATAGGTAAACCAACAACACTTATCCACATAATTAAACTGTAAAGTGATAATTTAAATAAAACCATGTTATTAAACCTATACCATATTATTAAACCTATAAAAAGTATAATTAATACAACGAATTAACGGTATAAACTGATTTAAAAAAACGTTCCACGAGAATTGATTAAATAAATTTAATCCGTTTGTTTATACCGTTAATCCGTTGTACTCAGTGCGTCAGTTCTAAAAATAGAGAATAAATCAATATTTTAAATATACATAATTGATTTTTATGGAAAAATTCTGCATAATAGTTTATGCTTTCATCCACTATAATGATTTTAATTCTGAAAATTCTATTCGAGGCTAAAGTTTTTTGAAGAAAAACTTTAGCCTCGAATATTCTGAAAATTCTGATTCAAACAATAAAAGGATGAAAAATTCTCCGCAGAATCACCTCATTAACCTCGAATCCAGTTGTAAATATAGAAAAATTCTTTCTCAATCCTCAGTGCTCGCTGGTTTTTCATCCATGACTTCAACGCCATCAGTGCTCGCTGATTTTTCATCCATGATTTTCACTCCAACATTGGAAATTGGCACATAGTATTCCTCTATTTCTACTATATACAGTTTATCCTCCAAATGGCAATGTTGCATCTCTTTTACGATTATTCCAGTGTCACCTTTTTTAGGGTAAAATTCCCCCCAACCATTTTTACCGCCCTTCTCTTTCATCTCTGGAGAAGGCCATTTTAGGCATTCAGTGGTATTAATTAATTCATAAATTTGCCCAACATCCGTTATCTGTGCCTTTCTTGGAGGAGGTGGCTCTTCGTTGATTGATGAAGGTGTAGCGGATTCATCGATGGGTAGTTGTGAAACAACGGGTTCACCAGTCTGCGCTGGAGGAGTTGATTCAGCGCGGGTTGGTTGCGAAGCAATAGGTTCCGTCGGCTTTGATGAAATAACAGATTTATCAGCCTGTGACGGAGTAACAGATTCTGTCGATGGCTCCGAGGCAACCTGCTCATTAGATGGTTTTGATGCGACACTTGAAGCGGGTTGTAATTGTCCGTCAAATTCTGCCAAGTTGACATAACGCGCTTCAATTTTTTCCAAACCAGCTAACGCTTTAGCATTAGTTGGTTCTATTTTCAAGACTTCTTGATGACCTTCACGCAACAATTCTGAGACATTAGGGGCTGAGACAGTATAAGCGGGCATTGCCACAATTAAAATAATTAGTACAAAGCGAAAACGGAACATAAGTAAAATCCTCCATAGAAACCAAGTTTCTAACAAATTTATTTTTCTGAAAATCACTAATGCGAATTAAGAGTTGAAAAGCGGCAAAGCTAAAGCGTTGAACTCCTCAGATCAAAGCTAAAGCGTTGAACTCCTCAGATCAAAGCTGTTGAATTCCAAAATTTCAACTCTTAATTCGCATCTATATACGAAATCTAAAGCAGAAGATTTAGATTTCGCAAAAAATTAAAAACTATAAACCAGAGTAACCGCACTTACAGTATCAGTTTTTTCTTTATTGGAAGGGACATCACTATTGCTTTTGATCAACACTGAAAATTTCAAGGCGACTTTCTCCGTAATACTAACCTTCAATCCACTATTAGATTCACTGTAGATATTTTCACTACCAGCTTCTACAAAAAAGTCTTGGGTAAATTCAGTATGGGAACCAATTTTTCGAGTGTAATTCAGCCCAAATATGCCAATAGGCTCGTACCCAGATTCCTCATCCGTTTCTAATTCATATCTCCTTGCATCATATCTCCTTATACCGATACCAGCTTCAAGTTTTAAACTGGTCATGTCCATCTTAAATACTTCATGTCCATATCCCGTACTTAATGAAGTCTGGTAATCATAACCACCGAAACTATCGTCCTCATATCTGAATCGACAAAATACATAACCTTTCTCGGACCATTTGTAATTGCTTTGCAATCTCAATTCATAGCGTTCAGCAGTCAGTTTGTCATCATCACTGGCGCGCAAAACCTCTAGGTTAGCTTTATGCTCCCACAAATGCCGTGAATATCCGACTTTTAACTTAGCAATGCTATTCTCATTTGTGGTATTACCGCTGGTATGAGTCAGACCCAATTCTCCTTCGCCATTCCAAGAGCTTTCTTCTGCTATCGCTACTTGCGTACAAAGCAAAATGGCGAATCTAAAATTAAATTTTCTACACATAGACTATAAATGACTTCATTTAATTTTAAGTGAGCCTGATTTTTAAAAACAATAAAATGACTAAAAAATCAATTTGCATATTGTACACAAAATTTTTGCATTCTGTATCTTTATCTTTTCTCAAAAAAAATTTTTCCGCAGGCGCATTTGTTTCAATATTAACTGATAAGAGGACATAAACTCATTATCAATAATGCGAATGATTGGAATCCAAATCTTCAGCTTTGGCAACTTATACTCCGCGCGATTTTCGGATTTTTGTAGGGGCATTCGAGGCGAAAGTTTTTTTAAGAAAAACGGTCGCCTCGAATTCTGTATGTTCGCCTGAGAGTCCTGAAGCCCTGAAAGCCAGGGCAGACACTTATGTCTGCCCCTACGAAAATCCGAAAACTTGACCGCTCTGAGTATAATACAATTTTTCCAAAGCTAAAGCGTTGGACTCCAAAATACGCCCAAAGCTAAAGGGTGGGCAACGTTTTTTGCTGCCCCAAATCATCTAAAGATAAACCACGATATTCAAAAGTATAGCCTTTTAAATGTTGTTCTAGCTTGCTGGCTTTTTCTTTTAAGCGGCTTAGGCGAATCTGCTTGGGATTACGTTTAACTTCGGCTATCAATGCGGTTTTATCCAATTCATTCAGTGCCACAATATCAATTTCATTTTTGTTTCCCGCTTCCCAGTAGTTACCAATAACACTGTAGCGACCACTGTTCGCCAGTTGCTTTTGAAACAAACGCTCCAGCCATTGACCACTGTAAGTGGCAAAATCACGCTGAATCATTTTCTGTAAAAATTTAAAATTACCGATTTCAACAGCACTACGATAATGATAGATAAAACGAAACCAGAAACTTAAAAAGGCATCCTGAATACAATATTTCACTTGGCGAGTATTGGGTTTTGATAAAATAGGAACAATTCGTTGAATAATCTCAAATTCCCGTTCTAAGCGTTGCAGATAAGGACCTACTGAGAGTTCCAAAACCGATTCAATTTGGCTACGGCTGGTTTTTCCATTTGCAATACAAGCCAGAATAGAGAAATAAGTACTCTGCTCACCGCCAAACTCTTCAACAAGACGATACTTTCCTTCTTCAATAACTAGGCTATGTTCACTCAACCATTGCTGCCATAATTCAGAATTAACATCTGTTCTGGTTAGCCAATCTAAATATTTTGGTACTCCACCACTTAAGGTGTACCAAATCAACAAATTTTCTGGATTAAAGCGATCTTGGTCTTTTAGCAATTCAGCAATATAAAGCGGCTGAAGCGGTTGCAGGTTGAGACGATTATCCGCACGTCCGAACAAAGGTTCTTTGCTGTCTTGAAATATTTTTGTCATGAGTGAATATAAAGACCCACAACATATAAGGTGTATGCAACTGTGCAAACGATTTTGATCCCAAAGGTTTTGCAGATCGGAAAAAAAGCCGTTGTTAAGACGGGCAATATCCTGAAATTCATCCAATATAACTGTTAAAGGATGTTGCTTTGTATATTCAAATAGGATAGATAGGATGTCGCTTAATCGTTTGGGCTTGCCGAAAATGGGGATATCTAGCTGTGTGCGTATCTGATCAGCAAACTCTTCACAAAGCAATGGTTCAGATTTGCGTGAAATGAACAGATAAAGTGCGTTTTGATAGACTTGTTGAAGTAATGCTGTTTTACCCACACGGCGGCGACCTAGCAATAAGGTCAGGCTTGATTGCCCTTCCTCAGCTTGTTGTGACCATTTTAATAGCTGTTTTGTTTCTGTTTCACGATTATAGAATTTCATCAAAATATTGTAACACAGATTACTGTAATAAAAATTACAACAAATAATCATGACATTCTTACTCTGGAATGGTTTCGAGGTTTTCGTTTTTTGAAGAAAAACGAAAACCTCGAAATGATGAATGCCATGAATGAAAATAAATGTAAGCTATTGTTTGTTAATATTTTTTTGTAATGGAATCGGGTTCAACTTTTGGTTAAAAAAGCCTTTCATCCCTCCACTCTTACTCATGGAGAATAATTGGAAAAAATAGGGGGCAGATTAAGGTTTACGAATATTTTAATGAGCAGGTGAGACATCTCATGGTGATTTTTTCAGTAAATGATTTATTTCTATCAAATAATTAACCTGTTGTTTTAAATACTCAATTTCCATTCCTTGCTCTTCAATTATTAAATTGGCTTTTTCTAATTCATGTTTGCATTCTATCAGTTCAGTTGAGGGATAATTCACATTTTGACATTGCGTATTGTTATCGCCCGTTGAATTAAAAACATTCTTTTCATCCAAACCAAATAATTGCGACAATTCGATTTCCATGACTTCAGCGATTTGTTGAAGCCTAGAAAGGTTCACATCCGTTTCGCCGCGTTCTATTTTTGCGTAGGCATGGATGGAAATGCCCAATTTCTCTGCAACCTCTTCTTGCGTCCAATTTTTAGCTGAGCGAATAAATTTCAGTTTTTTAGGTAATTTTTCCATAATACTCTGAGTTAGGCCATTAATAACTCTGGTTCGCTTGATTAGTTTAAGATTGTTTTCTTTGTACAGGACAATTTTTTATAAGTATTCGAGGTTTCCGTTTTTTGAAGAAAAACGGAAACCTCGAATTGATTTTTAGGAATGGATGAAATCACTCAGTCA
>JAGLHR010000767.1 GCA_023143415.1 Thiomargarita sp.
ACAATCCTTGTAGTTATTGTTTGGAATAACGAGAAAACTTGATGATCGAGTAACCATTAACCATTAACCATTGCTATAACTGATATGCTAGATTCACTTTATATTAAAAATTTCCGCCTGTTCAAAGAATTGGAAATTGAACATTTGGGGCGCATCAACTTAATTGTTGGGCGGAATAATTCTGGGAAAACGTGCCTCTTGGAAGCATTATGGATTTATGGGAGTAATGCTAATCCAACTGTACTGGAAAAGATAATTTCTCAACGTGATGAAAATTGGGAAAATACTCAACTTATTGACGAACCTAACCCATTACGGTTTATTTATTATAATTATAATGACTCCATCATAATTGCCCCCAATAAAAAATTAACGCTTGGTGAAGAAAATTGGCAAAAAATGGAATTAAGATTTGATAATTTAGGTGATCGATGTTCATTTAAAAATTATCCCCCTTCCATCAACTTTCCTGATTTTCCAAATAATGAACATACCCAGTTTGTAGGTACGACGATAGCAAATCAACCTGTAGAAAATTTATGGAATAACATTTTTGTAACCCCTTTAGAAGAACACATTATTAAAGGATTACATTTATTTGATCAGAATATACAAAAGGTGGGATTGGTTATTAAAGCAGAGAAAAATATCCCCATGATATTTGTAAAAGATAAACGTCTTCCGCTCAAACATTTAGGCGAGGGACTATCTCGCGTATTTCACATTATCCTTGCCTTAGTCAACGCCAAAGATGGCTTTCTACTCATTGACGAATTTGAAAATGGCTTACATTACACGGTGCAGCCCAAAGTATGGGAATTGATTTTCAAACTGGCAAAAGACTTAAATGTTCAAGTGTTTGCGACGACGCATAGTTGGGATTGTGTTAAAGGTTTTCACGCAGTATGGGAAAGTCAAGAAGACGAAGGTACTTTTTATAGATTGGATAATAACCCAGATGAAGGTATTAGTATTATGCCTTATGATCTTGAATCTTTAGGAGATTCATTAGAAGTCGAAGTGGATATGCGTTGAGGACAAAAAAAATGCCTAAAGCTTGCAAATGTACAGATAGTGATGAAAATGTGCTTTTAGTAGAAGGGAAAAATGATTGTCATGTGATCATGAGTCTTTGTCAAAAACATGAAGTGCCAGAAACGTTTTGCATCCATGATTGCGGTAGTGATGATAGGGTTCTTAAAAGATTGGCTGCCCTTATCCTAAAGGCAAAGTCAAAAGTAATAGGTATTGTACTTGATGCTGATATACCTGAAGATAAAGCCGATATCATGGCAAGGTGGCAACAATTGACTGATAAACTGGAAAAATATGGATATGCTCTACCAGCACAACCTGATAAACAAGGCACAATACATCCAAATGTCGGTCAATTTCCCCGTATCGGTATTTGGTTAATGCCCAACAATCAAGATACTGGAATGCTAGAAGATTTTCTCAAAAAACTGGCTTTACCTGATACCTTAGCAACGGCACAAAGTTGTGTTAAATGTGCATATCGCCGAAAAGTGACTCAGTTTAAAAAAGTCCATTTAAGCAAAGCCGAAATTTACACCTATCTCGCATGGCAAGATGAACCCGGCAAACCTTTTGGCATAGCAATTACTGCTCATACTTTACAACCTAATACAGAAATTGCTTATCTTTTTACGAATTGGCTCAAGAGACTATTTAGTGAATGAACACCACAAAAATCAAAACAAGCATCTCAAACGCATTAAAAAACTTCAGTCACGGCACGATTAAAGACAATGCCATTGCCTTTTTTAATGTCTTGGGCTATGACAGCCAAAAACGGAGAGACGGAGAGACGCCCGATGAATTTCTAGCCTTGCTTGATGGGCAAAAATTTCATCAAACCAATGCACTATTTAATGAATGGCAGTCAGTCTCCCTACTATTTCAATTAACAGATGAAGAAATGTCTGCGTCTGGTGATTTTTTTCGTGTCAATCAAAAAATTGATAACGCGATCATAGAATCTTATTTATTTTTTGCCATCACTTTACAAGAAAAAAGCTATAATCGCACCGATTTATCTAAAATAACAAGAGAAATCAATAAGTTATTCCATAAGCCCGTTTTGGTATTATTTAAACATGGCGAAACTTTAACGCTTGCCATTATCAATCGGCGGCTGCATAAACGCGATGAATCCAAAGATGTTCTTGAAAAAGTCACTCTAATTAAAGACATTAATTTTAATAACCCGCACCGCGCCCATGTTGAAATTCTCTATGATTTTTCTTTGGAAGTGTTACGCGCCCAAAATAAACGCCTGAAAATTAACAGCTTTGTCGCGCTCCATCAGGCTTGGGAAAAGGTATTAGATACCTCTGAACTCAATAAACGCTTTTTCAAAGAAATTGCGGATTGGTATTTTTGGGCAGTGCAATTGGTTACTTTTCCTAAAGAGGCGGGAGATGATGAAACGCGCAATCATATCAGTGTGATTCGTCTCATTACGCGCCTCATTTTTGTTTGGTTTCTCAAAGAGCGAGGGCTAATACCCGCCACATTATTTGATAAAAGTCTCTTGGATGGAATTCTTTATTATAAGGATGCTAAGGGCAGTACCTATTATAAAGCGATTTTACAAAATCTGTTTTTTGCGACTTTAAATCAAGAAATGAATACCTCTAATAAACCTAATAATCGCCAATTTAGGGGCAAAGGTAAAAACGGGCAACGTGATCAAAATTATCTGGTGCATAATGTTTATCGTTATGAAAGGTATTTTAGAAATGCTAAAGATGCCTTTGATGTGTTTTTTGCCAATATTCCTTTTCTCAATGGGGGGCTGTTTGAGTGCTTGGATAAAAAAATCAAGGTAAATGGCAAAGAAACGGTATTACGCATTGATGGTTTTTCAGAACGAACTGATAACGAAATTTGTGTGCCAGATATTCTCTTTTTCACTGAAACGCCACAAAGCGTTGATTTAAATGTGGCTTATGGAACTAAAAATAAAAAATACCAAGTGCAAGGCATTATCAATATTTTCAATCGCTATAAATTCACTATCGCTGAAAATACCCCGATTGAAGAAGAAATTGCCCTTGATCCGGAATTAT
Source organism: Thiomargarita sp. (assembly GCA_023143415.1). Classification (GTDB taxonomy): domain Bacteria; phylum Pseudomonadota; class Gammaproteobacteria; order Beggiatoales; family Beggiatoaceae; genus QNES01. The sequence goes on from JAGLHR010000767.1 coordinate 3,093, forward strand.
TGGGCAAAGTCTTTGAAAATCTGTTAGCGGCTTATAATCCAGAAACAGGCACTACTGCCCGTAAACAAACAGGCTCTTTTTATACGCCCCGTGAAATCGTCAACTATATGGTTGATGAAACTTTGATTGCCTATCTGGAAACCCAATTGGGCAAGGATTCAAAAAACCAGCAACTCAATACGCAACTCCGCACCTTGGTTGGCTACAATGAGGAAAATCATGGCTTTAATGAAGATGAAGTACAACAATTGATAACGGCTATAGATCAGATCAAAATGCTTGATCCCGCTTGTGGTTCGGGAGCATTTCCAATGGGCGGCTTGCATAAATTGGTGTCTATTTTGAGCAAACTTGATCCCAATAATGCGCGTTGGAAAGAGCAACAAATCGCAAAAGCCAAAGAAATTCCCGATAGCACCTTTCGGGATAAAGCGATTGAGGATATTGAACAAGCCTTTAGTCGCAATGAATTAGACTATGGGCGCAAACTTTATCTAATTCAAAACGGTATTTTTGGTATTGATATTCAACCGATTGCCGTACAAATTGCCAAATTACGTTTTTTCATTTCGCTACTGGTGGATCAAAAAATTAATGAGAGCCGGGAAAATCGTGGGGTGCGCCCGTTACCGAATCTTGAAACGAAATTTGTCGCTGCTAATACTTTGATTGGATTGGAGAAACCCAAACAAACCCTGCTCCGCAATCTTAAAATTGAAGCAAAGGAAAAAGAGCTGGCTGAAGTACGGGCGAGTTATTTCACAGCACGAACACCCAAGACAAAAAATAAGTATCGTGAACGTGATCAACACATTCGCGCTGAGATTAGCGAACTGCTATTAAAAGATGGCTTTGCCCGTGATACAACGGAACGCTTGGCGAATTGGAATCCTTATGATCAAAATGCGTCGGCGGATTTTTTTGATGCGGAGTGGATGTTTGGTGTTAGTAATGGGTTTGATGTGGTGATTGGGAATCCGCCTTATGGGGTTAATTTATCAGAATATGAAAAGAATTTATTACAAGAAAAATATCCTAATATTCCAGATTATGAGTCTGCAAATTACTTTTTATGTAAGGCTTGGGAAATATTAAGAGAAAACGGAATAAAATCTTTTATTATTCCAAATACTTTTACTGTAAATATTTTTGCTGAAAAATTTAGGCAAGAACTCCTAAATCAATGGAATTTTATTTATATTAATAATTTATCTGGTTTTGATGTTTTTGAAACCGCAAAAGTTAGGAATTGTGTTACAATATTTGCGAAAGTTTTATCAAAAATTAGTTTTCAGTGTGTTTTTGGCTCTTTTTTAAAAGATCAGTTAAGTAACTATAAAATAATTAACAAAAACTACTTGACTGAAAACATTAATAATTGGCTCACTATATTCACGCAAGATGAAAATTCAGCATCGCTTGTTGAACGGATAAAAAATAATTCACAAAAGTTGGCGGATTTTACAGTTGTTTCACAAGGTTTAATTCCTTATGATAAGTACCGGGGACATAGTCCAGAAATTATAAAAAAACGTATTTGGCATGCTAATCATCAAAAAGATGATACTTATAGGAAAGAACTTAAAGGTAGAGATGTCAAAAGATATTCTTTACAATGGAATGGTGAAAATTGGATTAGCTATGGTGATTGGTTGGCAGCACCACGCAAAAAGGATTTTTTTACGACAAAAAGGATTTTAGTAAGAGAAATTACAAACCCAAATATATTAGCTACTTATACAGAAGAAGAATATTATAACTCTCCTTCAATCATAAATATAATTAGCTTTCGGGAATTACATGAATTTTATTTTTTGGCAGTAATTAATTCAAAACTGTTATCCTTTTATCATATTCAAACTTCTCCAAAAGCAAAAAAAGGTTTGTTTCCTAAAATCCTTGTTAAAGATATTAGAAATTTACCTGTAAAAAAAATATCTCTGCAAGAACAACAACCTTTCATCACTTTGGTTGACAAAATCCTAACCACCAAACGCACCAACCCCACCGCTGACACCTCTGCCCTTGAAGCACAAATAGATAAACTCGTCTATCAACTATACGGATTGACAGAGGAAGAAATTCAGATTGTGGAAGAACAGTGATGAATCAATCCGTCAATTATTATTACCAGTCAAATTAGCCATCATTCAGATTGGATAATAACCCAGATGAAGCTATTACTCGATCATCAAGTTTTTCGTCTGACAACAGTTAACTACAAGGATTGTATATAAGATTCGAGGTTCAAGTTTTTTAAAGAAAAACTTGAACCTCGAATGGATTAAAA
>JAGLHR010000768.1 GCA_023143415.1 Thiomargarita sp.
GATGAAATCGGTGGAATTTAGAAGCTCCCTGCGTAACATCAGATAATAATAAAAAACAAATATGGCGCAAAATCTGTATGAACTTCTTGAGGTTTCAAGAGAAGCGACTCAAGACGAAATTAAAGCGGCTATGATACGCTTGGGTAAAATATATGCCAGTAAAGCTCAACGCAATGAAAAAGCCCGTGCCGATTTCACTCAACTTAGGATGGCTTACAAAGTCTTATCCAGCCCATACCAACGTGCAAATTATAATATTTCTCTAAAAGAGGCTGAAAACAAATATAAAAATCTGAAAAAATTCAAGCGTGAATGTGTAAAAAAATGGACAACAATCTGGCAATTCAGCAAACGCGGATCCATTAAAGTATGGCAATTCAACAAATGGTGGCTCATTAAACTATGGCAATTCAACAAATGGTGGCTCATTAAACTATGGCAATTCGCTAAACCGTGGCTTATTAAAGGATTGCAAATCAGCAAACGCTGGTTCATTAAAGGATTGCAAATCAGCAAACGCTGGTTCATTAAAAGATTGCAAAACAGCAAACGCTGGTTCATTAAAGAATTACAAATCGCTAAACCGTGGTTCATTGAAAAGCGTAAAACAGGTAAAGAGTGGCTGGTTGAAGACTGGAAAACAGGCAAACAATGGCTGATTCAAAAACGGGATGAAAGTCAATTATCTTTTGTTGAAAAAACCGTCGCCAATCCTCAACCACTTAAACAAAAATCCAAACATAAAAAAGTGCATATCAATAAAAACGCGATCCAACGGCAGCAAATCGTCACACAAAAATCAACTGATGTTGTTCTGACAGCGAAAGAAAAAGTGATCTATCAGACGATGACACATTGGTTTTTTTATTTAGATTTAGGAGCGGTATTGATTGTCATTTTTTCCAGCATTTTATTGATATTTAACCCTGCTTTTATTAATGAAAGTATGCCAACAGTGTTAGTCTGGGTGCCAAAGCTCTTTTCAAGAGATTTATTAGAAGCACCTGTATGGCGTTTAGGTTTAATGGCATTATTATTTGTTGGATTAATGATGTTGTGGGAAGCATTTGTTGTTAAACAAACCACAGAATTGGGGATAACTTCAAAACGAGTTATTTTTAAATGCGGTTTATTAAGTCGTTCCATAATTGAAATAAAACTCAGACAATTTGAAAGTATCACAGTACATCAAAGTCCTTTAGGGCTCATTTTTAATTACGGCACGATAACAATTAGAGGAATGGGAGGCGTAAAAACCACCATCTCTAATATTGTGGCTCCATTCAGATTTAAGAAAATTTTATGGCAGACTTTGGAGAAATATGGAGATTAATGGTGAATGGTTTCGAGGTTTGAGTTTTTTGAATAAAAACTCAAACCTCGAATGGTGAATGGTTGTAACTATTTAGCCTTGAAATACGAATGGAGTACAACGCTTCAGCTTTGTTACTTGGAGTACAACGCTTCAGCTTTGTTACTTGGAGTACAACGCTTCAGCTTTGTTACTTGGAATACAACGCTTAATAACTGATATGACGCAAAGCGATTCTATTCGAGCT
>JAGLHR010000769.1 GCA_023143415.1 Thiomargarita sp.
CTTTCAATTCATGCAACATCAGGCCCGGCAAATCCATGTTTTCAGGACTTTCAGCTTGATCTAAATTGGATTCGAGGTTTTTTCTTTAAAAAAACTTTAGCCTCGAAAGAATTAATCTCAGTCGTTTGGCGTGTTTTGCTTGAATACCCGCTTTGCGGCCAGTACGATAGAAACGTTCTAAACCTTTATGGATAAAACTTTTTATCATAATTTCACTCCTTGAAATAATTATTAGGAATAACCCATTAAAGCTAATGACGACATGCTACCTTGAATTGAAGCATACCGTTTTTTTACATTGCTTAGTATAACAGATTAACACAACAACCAACCCCTCAAACAACCCCTTCCTCAAAATCTCATCCAATCATCAACGTTGATCTCGTTCCGCTCGTTAGTTTCCCTAAAAAAAAGCCCCCAGTCAAACGACTTGAGGCTTTAAGTTGATTTGGGGAAGGGGTGTTTTGAGATTTTACCTTTTTGCCGCCTAAAAACCCAGAGTTTGGGAACTAGAAAACGGGTCACACTCCGCCTCGTACTGGCCACACATAGAACGTGCTAGTCTTGGCACCGAGGCTCACGCCGCCACCGATGATGCTCATATACCACGCGAATTTGGTATACCCGGTAGACGACCAGTAGCTGCCCCTCTGCACGCCCGAGAATGCATCACCTTCTTTCCATGGACCGGTACCAGCAGCATTGGAAATGGCGGGCTGACTCCAATTCCATTTCACATATTTCTTATCAATCATCGCTTTCCATTCTTCTTTAGTAGGCAAACGCCACATTTCCGCTTTTGAGCCATCACGAAGTCCACATTGTCCATGCGCTAGTTTGGCAGCACTTCGCATGGCCATTTTCCAATTTTGTTTGCCAAAACAATTCGCATTTTTCAGCCAAATCAGTCCTGTTTTATTATTGGTGACGGTGCCATTGCCATTGTCGGTATAGTGGTTCGATGAAAAACGTCTTGAGAACTGTGCTTCAAGCTCTGCTAACTGAGATGATTGAGGATTTACCCGGCGTAAACCCGCTAAATGTTGTTCGGCTTTGTTTTCTTGCCTCTTATCCAAAGCACGTTTTATCCAAGTAACATAACGCGCCTCAATGTTTTTTAAACCCGTTAGAGCTTGGGTATTATTTGCTTCTTTTTTCAATACCGCTTGATAACATGCTAAAGCTGTTCCGCCTTTACCAGTTGTTAAACGATTCGCTTGGAAATGTTTTTTGCATTCGCGCAATTTTTGAGCTAATTCACGTTTTTTAGTTTCTTCCCTTTGACTTGCTAAATGTTCTTGTTCTAAGTTGCCTAAAGCTTTTGCTACTGAGTCCCTTACAATGCTCTCTTTATCATTTTCTAATCGCTCAAGCAAAGCATTTATTACTTTGGCGTTTTTTACTCCTAAGTTGCCCAAGGCTATGGCGGCTGAACTCCTTACACTCCTTATATCATTTTTCAAACTCTTAATCAAAGCATTTATTACTTTGTCGCTTTTTTCCCCTAAGTTGCCCAAGGCTTGGGCTGATGATTCCCTTACATACCACGACTCTTTATCATTTTCTAGTCTTTCTATCAAAGCATTTATGACCTTGTCGCTTTTTACTCCTAACTTGCCCAAGGCTTGAGCTGATAATCTCCTTACAGCACCATCTGTATCATTTTTTAACCGAACAAGCAAAGCATTTATTACTTCGTCACTTTTGACTCCCAATTTGCCCAAGGCTATGGCGGCTGAACTCCTTACACTCCTTATATCATTTTTCAAACTCTTAATCAAAGCATTTATTACTTTGGCACTTTTTTCCCCTAAGTTGCCCAAAGCTTTTGCTGCTGATTCCCTTGCAAACCACTTTAGATAGAAGCCTTGAACATATTCTAGTTTTTTTATCAAAGCATTTACTACTTTTTCACTTTTTACTCCTAACTTGCCCAAGGCTTCTATTGAAGCCATTACAACAACACCATCTGTATCATTTTTTAATCGCTCAAGCAAAGCATTTATTACTTCGTCACTTTTTACTCCTAACTTGCCCAAGGCTTCGGCTGATAATTTCCTTACATACCACTCTTTCTCATTTTCTAGTTTTTCTATCAAAACATTTATGACTTTGGCACTTTTTACTCCTAACTTGCCTAAGGCTTCTGCTGATGATTTTCTTTTCAAAAAGTCTTCATCATTTTTCAATTTTTCTATCAGTTGTTCTACTTCTTTTTGTTGAGCTTTGGTTATATGTACCTCGGCAACTTTTTGATCAACAATTACTTTTTCTGATTTAAAAAAAATCGCCATGACAATAACAATAAATAAAAAAATCAACCCGACAGGTATTAATGAGGTTAGCGACTTCTTGCTTCTAATTTTCTGCTTGACTGGGTGATAATTTCGTTGAACTGAAATGGATGGCGATGGAACATTGGATATTTTTAATATATTTGGCCATTCTTTAGCTGTTGGACGTAAATTAGGATTATGATATCCATCAACAAAACAACGTATAAAAGCAGCTTGTACTTTGGGGTGAAGACGTTCAAATGAGGGAGCATGAGGTGGTGGCTTGATTCCCTGTTTATTTCGGTAAGGAAAAATACCTTGCTTGATGGCTTTTATATGATTTTGTTCACCAGGCACGCCACGATTTTGAAAAGGATGAAGGCCATCCATTAATAACTGGAAAATAAGAATGGCTAAACCAAAATTATCATGTATTGTTGTACGATTGAACTTCTCAAAATGAGTAACATTTTGTAATTCTGGAGGCGTATACTCAGCGGTGAATACCGGGCAACGATAGACTCTTCGTTGGTTAACAATTTGAAAGGAATCTGTATCAATGAATGTGATTGATAAAGTTTTAGCATTAACAAAGAAATCTTTTATATTAATATCACCAATAACATATCCTTGACTATGAACTTTAGATACAGCAATTGCTAACTTAAGTGCTATATCATAAAGGGATTTCTGATTGATATGGGGATATTTTTCTTTTCTTAGATTGGGGTTACAAAAATTAAGAATTTCATCACTACCTTGAATATAAGGCATTAAAAAGCCAACAAATTGGTTTTGCCCAGATTGATTCCGTTCATACAATAAATGAGTTGGCCAAACAATTTTAGTCTGGTTTTGTCTCGGTGGATTTGCGACCATAAATTTTAATTTATGCTCTTGAAATTTTAATTTCTCTTGAAATTTTAATTCATACTCTTGGCCTAGCGTCCTTTTTTTATTCTCATAAATTTTAGCTAACAAATTTGGATCGCCATTAACCTCCCAAATTGTTGCTTCACCACCTTTCTTCGTTGTTTCTATTAACTGAAATTGCTGCCCCTTTTGGTTGTATACCTGTCGCATATTTTTTACAAAAAATTGATGTCATGTTCAATAATATTATTCGTTTCGTTTAGCTAATACCAATGTTTTATCATCATCTGTACGATTATTAACACGTTCGGATTCCAAAAAAACTTCTAATTGTTTTTTAGCTTCTTTTTCATCTTCAATATTAGCAACAAAATCAAATAATGGAATAAAAAATGAAGAATAGGGTTTATTTTGTTTCAAAACTAAATCTAACAAGCCATCTGATAAAACCGCTATCCCTTGTACAGAATGGTGTTGTATTTGAATATCAAGTTTTTCAAGCGCATCAGATTGGGTTAAAAAATGAGTCGTGTTAACATATTCCCCTTTTTGTGGAAGGCAAAGACTAACAAGTTCATTACTTTTATTTAAAGTGACGGCTATGCAATCACCAATTAAGCCACATACAGTCCATTTTTCAGTTAAAATAACCACTATCAACGTAGTCGCATAATCATTTAATTCCATTTTTTCTGTGACGGCTTTTTGTTCTAAAGCAGTACGTGCCTGTTGAAATAGAGTTTGTAAAAGGATACGCCATTCATCGTCATTGTTAAGTAAATTATCGGCAAACTTTTCTACAACACAGTAATCCATAACAGTTTGTACTGCTAATTTTGAACCAATTTCAGGTTGTGATGCTGAACCAGCACCATCCGCAACGGCGATAATAATTTCCCCATTAGGCAATATTTTCGACTGAAAGGCATCATGACAGGGTTGCTCTTTCTTAATGTGGCTGGTACCGACCACTGAAGCACCAACCCTGTTCCATTTAGTTTCTAGCTGATTATCTTTCATTGCTAAGTTCCGTTAATGGCCCAATTAACAGGGGGTAATTGTAATTGTGACCCCTTTTGTGATTGTGAAACTGAGCTTAAACTAGTTGATAACCAAACAAACAGATCCCTAAAATTTAAACCGGCTAATTTAGCAGGTGGTTGTACAGAAATATTTGCAAGTGTTCTCATATCAGCGTCTTGAACCCCAACCGCAAAAAAAGCGACTGATTTGTTTGCTTCTTCTTGCTTTACTCGTTGGGCGGCTGATTGCCAATCGTCTGTTGGAAGTCCGTCAGTAATTAAAAACACCCACGGACGATAGTATGGTATACCCTGTTGCTTGTAAAGTGTCTTGCGATCACGAATCTTATCTAATCCTAAGTGAATCGCATTTCCCATTGGAGTACGTCCATAAGTAGAAAGTTTAGGCGCTTTAAATTGGCGAGCGATTACAAAATCTTGTTCTAATGCGGCCTCTTCACCACCAAAAGTAATAATGGCTACTTCAACACGTATTGAAGTCAAAGTATCCTCTTGAAGTGAATTTTGAAATATCATTAACCCATCATTTAATTCATCAATTGGTCGTTTTCCATAGTCATCTCGTTGTGACATAGAATCAGAAATATCAAGCAACAAAACACAAGGGCATTTTGGTTCAGTTGGTTCGTCAACAAATTGGACTCTATCTAAATATTTGTCATGATCAATCGTTGTCATAATTTTTAGTACCCTATAATTTAAATATAAAATAAGAAATAATTGGAATAAGAAATAAAAGGTTTAAAAAAGCAAGTTATTGATTTTTAATACAATTCATTTTTATAGTTGGGTCGTCTGACAGCATCAATGACCTAAACTATACGCCTACCCCTCATAATTTACGATGGTAAATAGGGGGTCTATTTTAATATAAGGGCCAATTATTTTATTTCAACCCCTCTTACAGGACGATTTTCTATAACTCGACTATCTCGTTTTTGATGTTATTTAGCTTAACGACAATTTATTTTTGACACGAAATTTTTTTTTCCTGTGCAAAAGTACCCAAAAGCCCAACAACTTTAGATAGCAATTTTTTTCTGGTTTCCACCCTACGCGACAATGCCATTAAGTTAAGCCAGGGCGAACACGCAGGATTCGAGGCTAACGTTTTTTGAAGAAAAACGTTAGCCTCGAATGCCCCTACAACCACAGAATACGTGTTGTTTTGTAGGGGCAGACCTGCGTGTCTGCCCTTAACTTAATGGCATTGTCGCGTAGGGTGG
>JAGLHR010000077.1 GCA_023143415.1 Thiomargarita sp.
ACTATTTTTATTCATTATTCTGCATTTTTGAATAGTGGGATAGGTTCGTCCGTCTTCATAAGAATATTGTTGTAGGGGCAATCCTTTATGGTTGCCCTGAGTCGTTACATTTCAACCTGTGAAAACTTCACCATAATCTTCATCTTTATCCAAAACATACATCTGTTATTTACTCCCATGCTTTATTTTCTAATTTTATTTTAGAAAAATCTGCACATCAAACCTGACAGGTTTAGTTTTCGAGGTTTCCGCTTCAAAAATGTTGCATCAAACCTGTCAGGTTTAGTATTCGAGGTTTCTGCTTCAAAAAACGAAAACCTCGAAACGATTTTATTTGATGCACATTCCTAAGTCAATAAACAATTATGCCGTTTTCTTCTCAATCTTCATTAATAAAGGGGGTAAAAATAGAAAATCAGTCATTAAAGCAAAGGCAATTGTCACAGCAGTCATTATACCCATAGTTGAGTTAAGATAAAAGTGGGATTGGGATAAAATCGCAAACCCTGCAACCAGAGCAAGTGATGTAACCCATAAAGCTAACCCGACGCTATGAAAAGCATATCGTACTGCATCCTCTGGATCAAGACCTTTTTCGCGGCGGGCGCGGAGGTATTTACTTAAATAATGGATCGTGTCATCAACCACGATACCAATCGTTAATCCAGCGACGACGGATAAACCTAATCCCACTTGCCCTACTAATAACCCCCATAAACCAAAAGCCATTAATGTGGGTATTAAATTAGGAATGAGGCTAATTAAGCCAAATTTCAAGGAGCGCAAGGCGAAAATGAGAATAATAGAAATTAATATTAACGCCAGAACTGCGCCGAATAGCATACTCTGAATATTGCGCGAACCAATGTTAGCAAACATTAAAGAGGTACTTGCCCCAGGCACTTGCATGGCAGGTAAACCATTTTTTTTGAGCCATTGTTGTGCGCGTTCTTCTATTGCTAACAATTCATTAGTGGATAACGTTTTTAATGTGATAGCGATACGAGTAGCAGATTTATCTATATTAATTTGGTTGTTCAAGTCTAAACCATAAGGCAAAGACATTTCATATAACAATAAGTACTGTGCTGCCAAATCACGTTGCTCTGGAAGGCGATAATAAGTCGGATCATCGCCGTGCATGTTTTGATTAAGACGCTTAAAGGTGTCAGTAATCGTGCTGACATGCGTCACCTCTGGTTGCTCTTGATACCAATCTGTAAAAGCAGCGACTTTTTGTAGAAATAGGGGATCACTGATGCCTTGAGATTCACCAGCCCCTAATGAATAATGTATATCATAAGTCCCCGTGAGATTTTCTGTGGTAAAATCAGTTGCACGACGGAAAGCAAAGCTGTCATCAAAGTATTCTACAAAGACATCATTGAGTTCATTACGGGGTACGAAGGCAATAAGGAATAGAATAACACCTGCCATCCCCCACATTAATAGACGCTGCCTAGCAACGACAAAATTTCCTAAGCGATCCATCAGATGAGTATTTTTAGTGCTTTGTTGCTTTTTACGCACAGGTAGTATTGCCATCAGTGCGGGGAGAAGGCTAACCGATAAAACAAACGCAATCATCACACCTGTCGCGACAATATTGCCTAAATCGTGAAAGGGCGGTACATCGCCAAAATTCATACTCAAAAAGCCAATCGCCGTCGTTAAACTGGTTAAAAAAATCGGCTGAAAGTTGACACGCAAACTTTCTACAATCGCCTGGTGTTTTTCGCGCCCATTCTCCCACATTTCATGTCTCATGGTGACTAAAAAATGCACTGAATCGGCGACGGCTAATGTGAGAATCATAATGGGTGCGGTGCTTGAGGGACCACTTAGTGCTATACCAATTAATCCTGCTAATCCCAGGGCAGAAATGGTGGAAAATATCACCACTAATATTGTGGAAAAGACGCCTGACAAACCGCGTAGTAGTAACCATAATATGACGATAATCATCAAAAACAGGGCGGGAAAGAGCGTTCGCATGTCTGATTGAGCGGCTTCTGGAAAAGAATTATTCATCATCACCAGCCCTGCGAGATAAACATCCAGATGAGGAGAATTGGCGCGTACTTTGTCAGCTAGTTCGCGGACAAATTCGACAATTTCTGGCACTTCTGCTTCGGGATGTATGCTAGGTAATTGGACAGTGACATTGATCGCCGTGACATGTGCCTTTGGTGAAATTAACTTGTTGATCAGCATTGGCTCAGAAAGGGCGACTTTTTTAGCACGCGCCATATCCGCCTCAGAAAGCGTTTTCGCATTGCTAATCAAATCTTCAACCGTGAGATCATCTCCATGCGCGTAGGTGTGTTGAAAATTGGTAATCGAATCAACACGAATGGAATAGGGGATTTGCCAAGCCTCGTGAGTCAAGTTTTCTACCACTTCCAACGTTTCCTGTGTAAATACCCGCCCATTTTTAGGGGCTAATACAATTAATACGTTATCATTTTTGGTATAGGTGTTTTGTAAATCCTCAAAAGCCACCAGTTGCGGATTTTCCTCGCTAAAAAATACCCGATAATCAGTATCAAACTTGAGCGGAAAGCCAAGGGTAGTCAGCCCAACTAATACTAATGTTGCAAGAACAATAAAATAACGCCAACGGATAACCCATTGACTATAGCGTTCAATCATTTTTTATACCTCTGATGAAAGTTTTGTCGTTTATACAAATTTTATTGTAACTACTCAGGGCAACCACAAGGGATTGCCCCTACATCAGACGGATTGCCCCTACATCAGAAGATTTTCGTTCGTCTTCACAAGAATATTGTTGTAGGGGCAATCCTTTATGGTTGCCCTGATCAGGGCAACCACAAGGGATTGCC
>JAGLHR010000770.1 GCA_023143415.1 Thiomargarita sp.
TTTTCTTTAAAAAAACTTTAGCCTCGAATCGAGTTTTTCGTTTTTTTTCAAAAAACGAAAAACTCGAAATGATGAATTATTCAAACCATTAAGCATTCACCATTCACCATTCACCATTCATAATTCACCATTATTGATGAAATCCACCTACCCATTCACGCAACAACAACGTCTCTTAATAGCGAGAGAATACAAGTTTGTTTTTGAACAGCCTTGTCAATCAAGGGACAGTTATTTTACGGTATTAGCGAGAGCCAATGGGCAGCATTTTGCTCGCTTAGGACTGGCGATTGCAAAAAAACGGGTTAGGCGAGCAGTGGACCGAAATCGCATTAAACGCTTAATCCGTGAAAGTTTTCGTTATCATCACTCCTCTTTAGCTGCGATAGACTATATTGTTTTAGCAAAAAATGGGGTTGAGCAAATCAATAGTCATACTCTGCTAGATTCATTAGCAAGGCATTGGCTTAATTTATCACGTCGATGCAAAAAATCCTGATTGTCTTCATACGAGGCTATCAATTGCTTATCAGTCCTTTGTTAGGTCCGCATTGCCGATTCTATCCGAGTTGTTCTGAATATGCACTGATTGCCATTAAAACGCACGGTGTTTTATATGGCATCGTGTTAGCTACTAAACGAATATTCCGTTGTCACCCCTGGCATCCAGGCGGTTTTGATCCTGTTCCAGAACGAAAAAATATAGATATAGATAAGGAAAATAAATAAACTATGGAAAATATGAGACTCCTTCTGACTTTTACCTTGATTTTTATTGTGTTAATGTTGTATCAGGCTTGGCAAGAAGATTATGGTACAAAGCCACCTTCGACTCTTGGTACGCCTACTTCGACTCTTGAGACACCCACTGCTGAGACTCCTACTGTCACTTCTTCTGCGGATTCTGAATCTGAATTACCTAACCCTCAAGATTCACAAGTCGGGCCAGTTGACTTGCCAACGATGCAAATGAGGCAATTGTTGCCTAGCGAATCGCCTATCACTGTTGAAACAGATGTGCTAAAACTTAAAATTGATACGATAGGCGGCGACGTGCGACAGCTTTACTTAGTTGATTATCCTGTTGAGATGAAAACGCCGGAGAATCCCTTTCGCTTAATGAATGATGAATTGCCCAATTTATTTGTGGCACAATCCGGTTTGTTGTCTAAAGACTCAGCCCCGACACATCAAGCGGTTTATCAAGCAAAGCATCAAAATTATCGTCTCAGGGATGGTAGCGACAATTTAGAGGTGAAACTGTATTGGGAAGATAAGGAAAAAGGCATTAAAGTCACAAAAGTGTATTCTTTCCAACGTGGCAGCTATGTGATTGACGTGAAATATCTTGTTGAAAATAACAGTAATCAACCCTGGCAAGGCCGGTTATATGGACAATTTCAACGCACCGAAGCCGACTTAGGGGGTTCCCGTTTTCTATACACCTATATGGGTGGCGCGATTTCAAGTCCTGATAGTCGTTACGACAAAATTCCTTTTGACGAGATGCAGGAGGCGAGTTTTAAAGAGGATCATCGCACCGGTTGGATTAATGGCTGGGCTGCTATGCTTCAACATTATTTTGTAGGCGCGTGGATACCAGAGCGTGAGCAAATTTATAGTTACTATGCTAGGATGCTTACGATGGGTAATCGTTATATACTCGGACTTTATGGTCCAACCCAAAGTGTCGCACCTCATAGTCAACAAACGTTATCAATTACCTTGTACGCTGGACCTAAATTACAAAATAAGCTGGCAGAACTGGCACCATCGCTAGATTTAACAGTGGATTACGGCTGGTTATGGTTTATCGCTCAACCTTTGTTTTGGATGTTAGATACGATTCATGACATTGTTGGTAATTGGGGCTGGGCAATTATCATTTTAACGATGCTGATTAAGCTGGCTTTTTTCCAACTTTCTGCAACCAGTTATAAATCCATGGCGAATATGCGCCGTATGCAACCACGTCTTGTCACCCTTAAAGAACGTTATAGCGATGATAAATCCCGCCTCAATCAGGCGATGATGGAATTATATAAAAAGGAGAAGATAAATCCGTTAAGTGGCTGCTTACCGATTGTGGTTCAGATTCCGGTATTTATTGCCCTTTACTGGGTTTTATTGGAAAGCGTTGAATTACGTCAAGCGAGTTTCATTTTCTGGTTAGATGATTTATCGTCTCCTGATCGCTTCTTTGTACTGCCGCTTATTATGGGTGCAACGATGTTAGGACAACATTTCCTTAATCCCGCGCCCATTGATCCAATACAACAAAAAGTGATGTTGGCTTTACCGATTGTGTTTACCGTGTTTTTTGCCTTTTTCCCATCTGGTTTGGTACTGTATTGGACAGTCAATAATATTTTGTCGATTAGCCAACAGTGGGTGATTACCAAAAAAATTGCGGGGGATGTTTAATAAGTGCTGAAGCATTTTGGGGGTTTATAGGAGTCCAACGCTTCAGCTTTGGAGAATTTTGGAGTCCAACGCTTCAGCTTTGGTAACTACTCAGGGCAACCACAAGGGATTGCCCCTACATCAGAATATTTTCGTCCGTCTTCATAAGAGTATTGTTGTAGGGGCAATCCTTTATGTCAGAATATTGTTGTAGGGGCAATCCTTTATGGTTGCCCTGAGTAGTTACTTTGGAGAATTAATATCACAGTTCCAAAGCTAAAGCGTTGGACTCCTATCCCCAAAGCTAAAGTGTTGGACTAAACGCCCAAAATGTCATGTCAACTCTTGATTCGCATTATTATTATGAAAAAACAGAATATTCTAGTCATTCTGACTTTTTTTGTTCCTATTGTTGCCTTCTCACAATCCCCAGAACTTTGGGGTACATATAGCTTGACGAAAAAATGCGGTCATGATGCGGTTTATATTGGACCGCATAAAGCAGAAGAGCATGGTGGTATTTGTCTTCATTACTCAAAGGGTGTCTTTGAAATACATACCAGCTATACGTCAAATAAAAATTGTACGCCGGGTGGGACTTATGTGGGACCAAATAGACCGGATATACATGGTGGTTATTGTTTGTGGATAAAAGGGCGGTCGCTTATGACAAAGTACACGATTAATAAAGGTTGTGGAATGGGCGTTTATACAGGACCAAACAGACCTGATCTTCATGGCGGCTATTGTTTGTATTTGCAATGAGAGGAAACGACTGACAGGTTTTAAAAACCTGTCAGGTATCAAATCCGAAAACTTGTGAGGATAAATTAAGTCAATGGCGATTTTTAGATGTAATAAATGTGGGCATTTGCGAGAAGTGCCTAATCAACATATCGGTAAGAAGGTTAAATGCCCTGTTTGCAAGCAAGCAATGCCGATATATGATACATTACCTTTCATCAAAAATGTATTAAAAAAATACTTTCGTGTGCGAAAGGAACTTAGCAGTTTGCAAGAAGAACTGTCACCAACGGCGACTCAAGTTTCTGAAGAAGCCAATAAAAATGCAGAAATAGATATTTTTAACACGACGGTAATGAGTGAGAGTCAACAGTATGAACCTATTTTAAAGTGGTTTGAACATCAACAAATTAAAATTAAAGTTGATAAAGAAGCTGTTGATACAACAGGTTTTTTTGATGAGGTGGCGGTTAAATTGGGGGATAATTATGATTTGCTAAAAGCAGTGAGTGACAAAATTAAACGTATCCAAAATAAAGAATACACCAATGTGACTCTAAATCTGTCTGATTACAGTCAAGAAGAGGCTGTGCTTATTAAAGAATTTTGTCAAGAACTCCATGAATATGCTTTTGTGGCGAAATATTTTGTCAAAAGAAGGGAAAATAAAATACATTTATCTTTGCAAACAGCACAACCAATCATCAAATTTTTTAATGGTGAATGGCTAGAATGGTTTGCTTTTATGAAATTGATGGCATTCTGTCATGAACGTCAGATTAGCTTTTCTGGTTTAAGAGGTTTCACTATCCATTTTCCTAATGGGGATAAAAATGAACTGGATACCTTTTTCCTAATAAATAAGACGATTCCAGTATTTGTGGAATGTAAATCGGGTGAATTTCGCCAATTTGTGGATAAATATTCAAAATTGCGTAAAAGGTTGAAAATTGATAAGAAGCAGTTTTTAATGCTTGTGTCTGGATTGAGTGATGAACAAACGCAAGGTTTAACCAGTATGTTTGACATTACTATTGTCAATGAAAAACACTTTGTTCAACATATTTCAGCATTAACGTAAATACGTTGTGCTAAAATAGCTCATGTTTGATTGAAATCCATTATTTACCTCTGTACAGAACAAAAAATGGAGCGTATGAGATAATAATGGTGAAGAGAGGAAATGAGTGATAAATCAAAGATTTATGCCGAGAAAAGGACTTGAACCTTCACGGGGTTGCCCCCACTAGCACCTGAAGCTAGCGCGTCTACCAATTCCGCCACCTCGGCATTTATGGTTACATATATTACAGTTACTAAAAATGTGACTTTTTAGTTTTTTCGCTGATGTGTCCACCTAAATAAACTTCGAGGTTAAAGTTTTTCTTTAAAAAACTTTAGCCTCGAAAGGTGTGACGCAACGATGGATGAACTGCACATCCTCTACCAAGTCATCATAAGAATTCTTGGTTACTTTTACTCAAAATTTGAAATTAAACAACGACTTAACTTATGCCTTGCCGAAGTAGTGCATTTTCATGCTGTGGCTATTAGTTACAAAAGATAAGCGTTTAATCTCAGTTTCTATCACAATGGGCGATATGGTATCATGAAATTTAGTACAAGTCAATATATTTAAATGCAATATAAAGTAATTAAAAGTAAATCAATAAGTGATTATTAACAACACGGATTAAAAAAAATGTCAATAAGCACTGTACAAGATAAAAAATGGGCATTTATAACTCATTGATTTTACATATAAAAATATTTTATATGATAAAGAAAATGACTTATAAAAAAATTGTTCTGTACAGAGATTACTATCTGAATTCAAAAAAACTTTATTCAACATATTTCGTAACTACTCAGGGCAACCATAAAGGATTGCCCCTACATCAGAATATT
>JAGLHR010000771.1 GCA_023143415.1 Thiomargarita sp.
CTTGGGGTTCGTTCATTTTTTGACCCGTTATAGAAAATTGTTTTCCACAATAAATTCTGTGTAAATTGTCGCGGGAAAATCAAGCAACTCCAAAAGACGCTGTTGTAATAAACTCAAGGGTGTCAAATGAGATAATGTGTCATCTGCTTGTTTTATTATAACCATGTCAATGTTCTTAAAAGCAGCCAGTATAGATTCTGCGCTAGGTCGTCTCGTTTCACGATTATGATTACCTGCATAAAGACCCGCTATGGAATCGGAAGACAAGTTACGGCGCACAACAAATTCCAGTAATGTCAACACACGTAGCCCAATAGTTAACAAACGAATAAGTCCCGTCGCGTGATCATCGCGTTGTAAATACATGGGTGTTAAGGATAAAGGTTGTCCCTTGAGCCTACCAAAGCTTCGTTCGGCGATGTACTGTTCGCGGTAGGCTAATACCGCATTTGTGAGAGATAATGATTCTAGGCAAGCATTGGTGGCATAGACTCGCCAACCAAGACGGTGAATAGCATCTTTGAGAGCCGTTTTATTAATTTGTGCCGAGACTGAAAATTTGCGATTTTGTTCTGTACGGGCGGGTCGATCACGGTAAGGACGTATATGACGTTCTGTGATTGTTTCACTACATTCAACCTCAAGTAAGCCTTGGACTTTATAACGTTTCAAAATCTCATCAGTAGCCGTTTTTATTTCTGTTAATGTTGTAAAACGCTTCTTACCACGACACCGAGTCGTTAGTTTTGCAATCGCGGCTTCGGCCTTAGTGAGACGATTGCGTAGAGCAGCCTCCTGTGCCCACGCATGTTTGAACGAACGTACTATTAATCTACGTTCTTCCCAAGTAATCATTTTTTCATCAAATTGTTCGTCTAATTGTTTCACGACATTCAAATCCTTCTGCGATTTTTTGGGTGGAACCGTTGGCCGATTCGCGGTAAATGCCCGTTAGTGCTTGATTTTCATCCCATACCGGTTTTAAATAAGTATCTAATACATCTTGAGAGACAATGGTGGTAGGCAAGGGCATCAAATAATAGTCCTTGTTGTCTTGAATTGAAGCGCGGGTTTGTACAGCCGCCATTTTGCTATCACCCACATACAAAACACCAGACCGATTTAGGGTAGCACGAACGAGTGATATAGTCGGTTCGTATAAAGGATCATCGGCCCGACTACCATCTACAACTTCAGTAGCAAGTGGTAATCCTAGGGGATCCAGACTGGCAAGCATGAGTTTAACTTGAGCGAGATCCGGACGATGATCTTTACTGTGGCCATTTTGAAATAATCCATTAAGTGTTGGTGCTTGATAGGTATTTGCTGTGGTTGTGTCTAACCTAACCAACCCCGTTTCTAAGTCATACACACGTATCAGGTGTTTACCTTGATTCTGTTCATAGGCCTCCCAAGAGCTATCTTCATTTAGACGGCGTAAGATAGCAGCTAGACGATCATCTGCAAAATGACAATCACAAATCATTTGACCAGTACATAAAGAAAGGATACTTAAATGTTGAGCAACCCAATCTTGAACCTGATTCAGACGATGATCTGCTTGAGAAAGAATATGAACTAGCCAAATTGTAGCGGTCCAACCGAAACTTAATCCATCCCAATTACCATGAGTTGGAAAGTGTATATCTAGCAATTGTGGAACACCCATCTGTTCTAAATGATGTAATAACAAAGGAATATCGTCTACACGTTCTGTAACAATAGTAGAGGATGGATTAGTACTCATAGCTTGACTCCTTGAAAGAAAGATAGCTTTTTGTTAGGCTAAGCGTTTGTTAAGCGTTTTCTCAATAAGTGTTTTTTTAATTTTAACACAATAAATTTTGATTGCTATCCGCTTTTGGAATTTTCAAACTCGTTTTAAAATGAACGAACCCCAAGT
>JAGLHR010000772.1 GCA_023143415.1 Thiomargarita sp.
TTATAGTGGTTATTGATTGAGGCTTATTCTGTTTACCAAACTCTGTTTGGGAACGAGAATAATAGCTTTTTTATTTTTTAAAATTCTGAAAATTCTCAAATTCTGAAAATTCTGATTCAAACATTGGAGTGTGAATCCCATTAATTATTGAAGAGGAAAAAAACATGCCAAATTACGATGCCATTATCATCGGTGGAGGTTTAGGTGGACTGGTTGCCGGAGCAAAACTGGCGAAAGAAGGTAAACGGGTTCTGCTTCTCGAACAACATAATATCCCCGGCGGTTGTGCCACTACCTTTGAAAGGAATGAGTTCACTATGGAGGTTGGACTCCATGAAATGGATGGCCTTTATGATGAGACTGATCCCAAGCAAATCATTTTTAAGGATTTGGGCGTTTTTGAAAATGTGGCGTTTTTAAAACTGCCAGAATTTTACCGCTTTAAAAACAATCGGATGGACGTTGTTGTTCCAGATAATGCAGGGCAAGCCATCGAATTGTTGACTAACCAATTTCCAGAAGAAGCAAAAGGAATTAAGACGTTTTTTCGCAAAATCTTTGCCATACGGAAAGAGGCGAATCAAACTTTTCCTTTATGGTACCGTCGGTGGAAGCTTTACATGCTCATGCCGATATTTCCGGCTATCTTCCCAAATCTGGCTTTTAATAGTTATGCGACTTTGGGAAAGTATCTGGATTCGATTATAGACAACGAGGATTTAAAGCTCATTTTAGCCGCCAATATTGGCTACTATCACGATGATCCTTATAGCATGTCACTTATCTACTTCGCTGTTGCCCAAGCAGGATATTATAAGGGTGGCACATACATAAAAGGGGGTTCCCAAAAACTGTCTGACTATTTGGCGAAAGTGATCAAAGATAATGGGGGCGAAGTTTTACTTCAACATTTGGTGACTGGCATTATCGTAGAAAATGAGAGGGCGGTTGGTGTAAACTACAAGCAAAATCGCAAAAGTGCTACAGAGATAATGAATGCTCACGCAAAAGTCGTTATCGCCAATGCTGCTATTCCCAATGTGGTTGATATGCTTCCAGAGAAAAATAGGCAGGCTCAAGCGAATCAAGTCAAGAACTTGCAGAAAGCGTGTTCACTTATCACCATTTACTTTGGCTTTAATAAGGAGCCGAAGGCGTTAGGGAATAAACACTATTCTACGTTTGTATTTGATGATAGTATCAAGACATTGCAAGATATTCCAGCGAATTATCACGGTTGTTTTGCTGAAAGAGGCTATGTTTTTGTTGATTATAGTCAAATAGAATCTGGGCTTGCTCCTGAGGGTAAAAGTGTTGGGGTGATTTGTACGATTGACTATCTTTCCGATTGGGAGAATTTGAGTTCCAAGGAATACAAGGCAAAGAAATCTCAAGTAGCCCAAATTTTTCGGGAGAAATTGGAGAAGCTCATACCCGGTATAGATAAGGAAATTGGATGGTGTGAAATAGGGACTCCGAAGACGATTAAAAGATATACGCTTAACCCTCATGGCACCGCTTATGGTTATGCACAAATACCAAAACAATCTGCCTCTTTCAGGATACCGGTAAAATCGAAGGTGAAAGGGCTTTATTTTGCGTCAGCATGGACAAACCCGGGAGGCGGGTTTACGGGAGCAATCATGAGTGGGTGGTTTTGTGCTAATGAGGTTTTACGAAAAAAATGAATATCGAATACAAAATAAAAAGGGAATAATAGGGGACAGCCATGTAGGGTGGGCAACGTGGTTGCCCACCTTCCTCATTAAAAAAGCAAGTAGGGTGGGTAAAGAAATCCGATTTTTGAAAAAATCGGATTTCTATGCTAAATTGTTTGAATCAGAATTTTCAGAATTTCAGGATTTTCAGAATTTTTTATTTCAGTTTTCATCCTGAAAATTAATAAAATTCTATTTAAATTCAAGTAGTTATAAAATATAATAACTCAGGTGCGATCATTGTTCTATATTTAGTACAACGGATTTGAGAATAAAACGGATGGATTCAAGGTGAAAGTTTCGGAGACACTAACTAAACCAGAC
>JAGLHR010000773.1 GCA_023143415.1 Thiomargarita sp.
AGCGGGCATGAACCAATTCACCAAGACTTTTTCGACTTTTTCAACTTGCTCTCGCCAGTAGGAATGATTGGCTAATCGAATTTTTTGTTGTGAGAGCTTGTTTAATTTGAATTGAGTCTTCCATCTGCGAATTTTTTGCACAACAGATAACTTATTTAATGAGTTAAGTTCATCTAAAGTTTTATTTAAAACAGCCTTTTTCATAGACAATTCGTTTAAATCCAGCAGAATAGGTGAATTATCAAGGTCTTCCAAACAACGATAAACCGTTTTTAAACGCTGATTTTCTTTGGCTTGTTCTAATCCGTACAAGCTTTCACTGATCGCCAGTAGAGTTTCTGTCGTCATAAAGTTAAAATGGCGATGGGGGCGTTTTGGATTATGCCATTTTAATAAAACTGTGTGTAGTAAGTCTTGGAAGGCGGCTGTGAAATCAGGGTAGGTGGGGGCGGTTCGTAAATGGAGTTGCCAGTTGTGTAGTATTTTTGCCCGTTCCGTTTTAGCGAGAATTATCCAAGACCATAGACCGAGTGTGGGTAATTGTTGTATTTCTAAGCCTTTTTGTCTGTTGTTGTGGAATATGGTTGATATACTGTCATACTGTCTTAGCACCATTTCCCGCACCCCCGCCGCCGTTTCGCCCTGGGTTAAGAAGTTTTCGGCGTGTTCAATGCCACGTTCTAAATAAATGAGGCTTTCTTGTGGATTGTTGAAAATATTTCTTGCTGCATTATGGGCTATATCTTGTAAAAACAGACTGGCAAAACGCAAGGCTGCACGTTGTGATGGTTCGGCTTGGCTTAAACGGGTGTGTAAATCCTGCTCAAATTGGCTGACGCGCTCTTGCCATTCTGCCAAAGCTAAAGCGTTGGACTTCGTTTCATAACCAATTTCTTTGGCGATTTGGACTGCGAGATTATGTTCTTCGGTGGTGAGGCGGTTGCCGAAAAAGCGGTTGACATCTTTTTCGGCGCGTTGTTCAGGGGTTAAGTTTGACATGGTTTTCTTGGATTCTTGGTTTTGAATCGGAGTACAGCGGATTTGAGAATCAAACGGATTAAATATAATCAATTCTCGTGTTTTCAAATCCGTTGATTTCTAAAATCCGTTGTACTATGATTCTTGGTTTTGAATCGGAGTACAGCGGCTGGTTAATGTGGAGAAATTTTCATTCTTTTATAGTTTGAATCAGAATTTAAGAATTTAAGAATTTTCAGAAAAAAAACTCAAATTCTCAATTTCAGCCCTTTTAAAAAAAACTTAAAAATCAATTATTTATTTTAAATCTCAATTCTGAAAATTCTCAAATTCTTAAATTCTGATTCAAACAATATTCGATGATGAAATTTTCCTTTCTAGGGAAGAGTAATTTGTTTAGATCGCATCGTTTCCACGTCAATTCGCTATACTCCTTTGACAACTTGCACTCGCTACAATGTAGGTAATGGACGTTGGCGTATCTTATTGCGTCTTGCTATGGTGAACTGATTGGCAAGTGGAATATTGGCAGATAACCATTGCAATATGATTTCAGCGGGTTCAAGCGGTGTTGTGGGTAGAAAGCGGAAATAAACAACACCTGCACTGGGCATTTTAAAGCGATAAATCAATTCGCCATAGTCGCTATCAAATGTGAGAATTATTCGCTGTTCCTGATAAGCATAATGCAATACTTCTTCATCAGAAGCACTGGGCATTATATCAGCAACATCAATAATATCTTGATCATTATCACGCAATAACAGCGTACTGTGTAAAGGAAAATTTTCGTTGGCTAAAAATCGCATTACGCTACCTTTTGAGGAAAATCATACAATGCCTCTTCCTGTAAGCATTCTGCTGCAAAGGCAAATATCGCACGCAATGCGTCTGCACTCAAAACAGGATAACTCTCTAAAATTTGTTGTTCTGTCCATCCAGCAGCCAGTAATTGTAAAATAAAAGTCACAGCAAGGCGCGTTCCTTTCACAACGGGCTTACCAACGAGTACCGCTGGATCAGAATGAATATAGATTTGCCAATTCAGATTTTCAACGGGTTTTATTGACATGATTTTCACCTATCAAAATAGTATGATTGACATTATTATGCCCTAAAAACCTCAGAGGTTTGATTCCAACGAGGTTTGATTCCAACTCGTTAAATTCTAAATTTTTTCATCAACCGGCACTTTAGGGGTTAGGTTTGACTTAATTTTCTTGGATTTTTTTGTTTTGAATCGGAGTACAGCGGCTGGTTAATGTGGAGAATTTTTCATTCTTTTATATTTTGAATCAGAATTTGAGAATTTAAGAATTTTCAGAATAAAAGCTCAAATTCTCAATTTCAGCCCTTTTAAAAAAGTCTTAAAAATCAATTATTTATTTTAAAACTCCCTTCTGAAAATTCTTAAATTCTTAAATTCTGATTCAAACAATCTGCCATCACCGCGATTTCACAATTGCCTGAGACGGCTAATATTAATAATATTATTGTTGTTTTGTATCAGATTAGACAGGAAAAAGAAGCCATTAATCAAGCTGAAGACAAACCCGTTTCATGCTATGACTTAGCAAAAGATTATATTGGTTGTATAGAAGGATTAGCGAAACGCGGTTTGACTAGACATTACTCTGTAAACGAACTGGAAGAAGACATTAACACTGCCAAAAATTGTTAGCAATAACCAGTTGCATTTGGAATAAAATTCTTATTTTGCATTGCAAATTGCGAAAAAATAAATAATAAAAAATAATAATTTCTTAAAAAACAAATAGTTATTTTTTGGTATTATAACTGCAAGCCATTCATTCCTAATTACAGATTTTAATTTTGTAAAACAGTTGGAATTTTTAAAAACAATATAACTATTCAGGGCAACCACAAGGGGGGGGCAGCCTACATCAGAATATTTTCGT
>JAGLHR010000774.1 GCA_023143415.1 Thiomargarita sp.
TTAAATCTTATTGCCATTTTTAAGTCCTAATTTATTCAATATTCGGTTCATTGGTTTTATTCACTTTTATTTTATATCCCCCGCGATGAGCGTTTTTTGGACGTTTTTTTTGGAGTCCAACGCTTCAGCTTTGAGCGTTTTTGGAGTCCAACGCTTCAGCTTTGGGCGTTTTTTTGGAGTTCAACGCTAAAGCGTTGAAAATTTTTAGGAGTTTTAAATATGCGAAAATTTTCATCTTATGGACCAGTTGATCCAGAACTACATTATTATGTTCCCCGTCAAGAATTGGTCAACTTTGCTTATCAACAATTATTGGGCGATAATCCAGAAAAAGGCGGACATTATATTACAGTCTGGGCACCGCGTCAAACGGGCAAAACTTGGATTATGCAAGAAGTTTTCTTTAAACTTCAGCAAGGAGAATTTGATGTGGTTTACCTCCCTTTGCAACATCTTTCTCATCTGACTGATATCAATCGGGTCGCTCAAGTCATCGCCGAGGAATTGATAGAAGAGTTGAACTTAGAAAAACTCACCATAAATTCGTTAGAGGATTTTCATAAGCTTTTTAAACGGGGTATTCTCAGTAAACCTTTGATTTTGATTTTTGATGAATTTGATGCCCTATCAGAAACGATTATCACTGAATTAGTCGGTGTTTTTCGTAATATTTACCACCGTTGTCTGCTCAAAACTGACAAACACACTAAAAATTATCTCATAGCCTAGCATTAATCGGGGTACGTGCCGTCTTAGGTGTGGAAAATGTCAAGGGTTCGCCTTTCAATGTCCAGCGCAGTGTTCACATTCCTAATTTTATTCATGATGAAGTGGCTTATCTCTTCAACGAATATCAACAAGAAAGTGGGCAATCAATTGATCCAGAAGTTGTAGAACGTATCTGGTCTGAATTTCAAGGGCAACCCGGTTTAACTTGCTGGTTCGGGGAATTGTTGACGGAAAAATATAATCAAGCCACCGAACAACCCATTACGATGGCGCATTTTGAAGGTGTTTATGCCGCTGCGCTTGATTTATTGCCCAATAACAACATTTTGAATATCACCAGCAAGGCAAAACAGGCTCCTTACAAACCGTTTGTTTTGGAATTGTTCCAAACGAAAATTGAATTTACCTACCGTGATCCGATTGTCAATTTTCTCTACATGAATGGAGTCGTTTCTGTTGAACAAGTCAGCTTGAACGAAAATTATGTGAAATTTCCTTGCCCTTATGTACAAAAGCAATTGTTTAGCTATTTTTCCAGAGAAATTTATCATGAAAAAATGGTTGGATTATATAAGCCGTTTGAGGATTTATCGGATACGATTACTGATAAAAATCTCAACATCACTCGATTGTTGCAACGATATGAGCAGTATTTGCAAGCCAATCGGGAACTGGTGTTAAAAAACGCACCTCGCCGGGAAGATTTACGTGTGTATGAAGCCGTTTTTCATTTCCATCTTTACCTTTATCTCGCCAATTTTTTTCGCAGTTATGAGGCACAAGTTCAGCCTGAATTTCCAACCGGAAATGGTCAAATTGATTTTTTGATACGTCATGCCGGGCAACTGTTTGGATTAGAATTAAAAAGTTTTGCGGATATTCAGCAATATCGTAAAGCCCTCATTCAGGCGGCGAAATATGGGAAACAATTAGGCGTTTTAGAAATTTGGTTAGTGTTATTTATTGAAACGGTTGATGAAAAGAATCGTCAACGGTTTGAGGTAGATTACACCGATAGTCAAACGGGTCTCATCGTGCATCCTGTTTTTGTGCAGACGGGGAAGGCATGAGTGAAAATTTTTTGGAGTCCAAAGTCATGTAAGCCGTTGCACAGTCCTTTTCGTGCAACGGCTTCCTCATTAAAAAAGTGCACCCACGGTGCAACGCAATACATGTATCTCCCCCGCGATGAAAATGATGGACTGTTAAACAATCCGTGAGTACAACGAATTGGCGAAATAAACGAAGTAAAAACGTAACGACTCAGGTAGAAGTAGAAGTACAACGGATTAGGGAATAAAACGGATGGATTCAAGGTGAAAATTTCGGAGAGACTGCTCTAAGTCGTCGTCCTCTTATCAATCCGTT
>JAGLHR010000775.1 GCA_023143415.1 Thiomargarita sp.
CTTTAGATTTGGACGTGACCAAATGCCAAATCTGAAGGTTTGGACTCCATCATATCCGATCACTTGGAGGCCACCATCCTGTTGGAGTCCATTCGAGGTTTGAGTTTTTTGAAGAAAAACTCAAACCTCGAATCCTTTAGATTTGGACGTGATCAAATGCCAAATCTGAAGGTTTGGACTCCATCATATCCGATCACTTGTTATAGGAGGCCACCATCCTGCGCTAACCCATAATCGTCGAGTGACAATAATTTCAGGGTTATTCATCTGAAGTGCTATCACAGTAACTCTACCACAAGGGGTTTTTCCTAAAATTTGGGTACCGTTGTCAGTTGACGCAATTCAGTCAATGTTGGCAAACGTTGTCCACGAAATCGTAGCAAAACAGCAGCCCGTGCTTTTTGCAACATGATTTTATTCACCTCTTTTTGTAAGACGGCTAATTGTTTTTGTTCTATGTCTGTGAGTCCTCCTGCTTGATTTTTTTGGAGTAAAGTCTCTAACTCCTGTTGTTGTTCTTTAAGGACAGTTTTTAACAACAATTGCTTGAGTGCAGTATTATCTAAGGTTTCCAAGTGAGTCAACTCAGCAATCTGTTTAGCGGGCAAACCATCAAGGTTTGGTAGAGACGTTTGAAGTGCCTTCAATAAAATAGATTCTATAGGTTGAGCCATTGCCTGTGCAATACGCTGTATTGGTTCATAAAAGCTATCCTGTAAATGCAATGTGACTGTTTGACTCATTATTTGTCATCTCCAATAAAATTTTTAAGGTTTAGAAATCCGATTTTTTCAAAAATCGGATTTCTTAGAGTAGGGCTGGCTATTCAATTACGAGAGTGCAAACACGATTTATTGCGTTAATTCTTGGGTTTCCTGATCCGTTTCGTAAATTTCGGCATAGAGATTCGCTGATTGTTGTAATTTTTTGTGATCTAATTGCTCATATAAGCGATTAAGTGCAGTACAAATCAGTTCATTTTTATCTTTGAAACCATACAATTGATATTGTTCTAAAAATTGCATGAGGGATTCATTAAGACTCAATTGTGCAGTCATCATAAAAAAGTGCCTCTTAACAAAGAATGTATAGTACTTCCCTGTCGGTAATATATAATGTTTATCAGGGTGGCAAGGTCCAGCAATAACCCAAAGCTGAAGCGTTGGACTCCAAAACCCAAAGCTGAAGCGTTGGACTC
>JAGLHR010000776.1 GCA_023143415.1 Thiomargarita sp.
AGCTGGAGCTTGGGAACGAGGGTGGGGTGAAATTGATTTCAAGGCTGAGTAGTTGCCAGATTTTTATCGTTACAGATTTTTTTTGAAAAAACGGGTTTTATTTTCACTACGGAGCACTCACTATGAATTGGGCAGATTTTCTTGCGGATTTGAGTCTAAACTGGATAGATTTTAGTATTATTACTCTTATTTTGCTGTCAGCCATTATTAGTTTTTTTCAAGGATTTGTTAAAGAACTCTTTTCGTTTTTAAGTTGGTTTTTCTCATTCGTGATCGCATTTCTCTTTTTAGATGGATTAGCAAGTCAATTAACAACGCTGATTCCTAAATATACGGATTTGCGTTTAGGAATGACGTTTATGATACTGTTTTTCACCAGTTTCTTGATATTGGAAGGCATCAATTACTTGATCCTCAATTCCATTGGGCGAACTCAGCTATCTATAGCAGATCGTTTTTTAGGCACAATATTTGGTATTGCTCGGAGTGCCGTTATTGTTATTCTTTTAATCCTATTCACAGGATTGACTCATTTGCCAACGAAAGCAGTGTGGCAAAAATCGGTATTAATTGGCTACTTGAAACCAATTGTGGTGGAATTGCGTAGCCACTGGCCACTTGAGGTTGCAACCCAATTCAATTTTGACCCGCCGCCTGAATTGGTACTACCCTCTTTTTAGGATTGGAGCTATGTGTGGAATCATTGGGATTGTTGGAAAATCAAAAGTGAATCAAGCCTTATATGATGGACTGACGATGTTACAACATCGAGGGCAAGATGCGGCAGGTATTGTCACCTGTGAAAATGACCGTTTATATCTGCGTAAAAATAATGGTCTTGTCCGTGATGTTTTTCTTACGCGCCACATGTTGAATTTGCGTGGCAATATGGGTATTGGTCATGTACGTTACCCAACAGCGGGTTGTGAGTCAAGTGCCGAAGCACAACCCTTTTATGTCAATTCACCTTACGGCATTGCTTTGGCTCATAATGGCAATTTAACCAATGCTGATGCCCTGAAAAACGATCTCTTTAAGGCAGATTTACGCCATATTAATACCGATTCTGATTCTGAAGTCTTACTGAATGTCTTTGCCCACGAATTACATCAATTAAAAAAATTATATATAAATCAAGACGATATATTTAAAGCGGTTCGTGGAGTGCATAAACGTTGTCAGGGGGGATATGCCGCAGTGGCGATGATTACAGGCTTAGGGATTTTTGCTTTTCGAGATCCCTACGGCATTCGTCCAGTCGTCTTCGGAAAACGCCAGACTAAGGCGGGAACGGAGTATATGATTGCCTCGGAAAGTGTGGCGCTTGACGTATTGGGATTCAAGTTAGTCCGTGATATTGCCCCAGGTGAAGCCATTTTCATCAGTGCAGAAGGGCAATTGTATTCTCGTCAATGTGCTAATTACCCCGTTTATTCGCCTTGTATTTTTGAAATGGTTTATATGGCACGCCCTGATTCAATTATTGATGGCGTTTCAGTTTATAAGGCACGCTTACGCATGGGTAAAACCCTGGCGAAAAAAATTCTACGTCTTTACCCCAAGCATGATATTGATGTTGTTATTCCCATTCCCGATACGAGCCGTACCGCTGCCGTGCAATTGGCTTATATTCTCAATCGCAAATACCGTGAAGGTTTTGTGAAAAATCGCTATATTCCACGCACTTTTATCATGCAAGGGCAAAGTTTGCGTAAAAAATCCGTGCATCAAAAACTCAATGCCATTAATTTGGAATTTAAAAATAAAAATGTCTTGCTGGTAGATGATTCAATAGTACGCGGTACGACTTGCAAACAAATCATCCAAATGGCGCGTGATGCGGGTGCTAAAAAAGTCTATTTTGCCTCTGCCGCGCCTCCTGTTCGTTATCCTAATGTCTATGGCATTGACATGCCCTCGGCACAAGAATTTCTTGCCCATAATCGTACTGTCGAAGAAATTGCTAAACTCATTGGTGCCGACTGGTTAGTTTATCAGGATTTGGATGATTTAATAGCTTGTGCCCGCAAGGGCAATAAAAACATTAAACAATTTGATACTTCCTGCTTTACAGGGCATTACATCACTAACGATGTTGATAAAAACTATCTTGAACAGCTTGAGCAGCATCGCAATGATGCAGCAAAGCGTCAAGTTTGTAACACGGAACTTCTTGACTTAAATAACGTGACTTAGGAACGCCCAAAGCTGAAGCGTTGGACTCCAAAATACGCCCAAAATACGCTCAAAGCTGAAGCGTTGTACTCCAAAAATACCGTCTAATTGGAGTACAACGCTTTAGCTTTGGACAATTGGAGTACAACGCTTTAGCTTTGGACAATTTCAGAAACAGCTTCTGAAACAACCATTGCATTTTTTTCAGGGGGCAACTGATGGATCAACATACTTAATAAAGAAGCAATCCGTTCACGCATATCACGGCGATCCACTATCATATCAATAGCACCATGCTCAAGCAAAAATTCGCTACGTTGAAAACCTTCGGGCAAGGTTTCACGCACCGTTTGTTCAATCACACGCGGTCCTGCAAAGCCAATCAGTGCTTTGGGTTCAGCAATATTAATATCCCCCAACATAGCCAGACTGGCTGAAACGCCGCCCATTGTTGGATCAGTTAATACTGATATAAAGGGTAAACCTTGTTGATTGAGGCGATTAAGAATAGCACTGGTTTTGCCCATTTGCATGAGCGAAAATAAGGCTTCTTGCATACGCGCTCCTCCACTGGCTGAAAAACAGACGAGAGGAATATGCTCATCAATTGCGGTATTAGCCGCACGTACAAATCGTTCACCCACAACGCTACCCATTGAGCCACCCATGAAACGAAATTCAAAAGCGCACGTCACTAAGGGTACACCTTTGACTTGACCTTTAATGACTAATAAGGCATCTTTTTCATTTGTCGCTTTTTGTCCTTGTATCAGTCGATCTTTATATTTTTTGCTATCACGAAATTTAAGGAAATCAATGGAAGATAATTCAGCCCCAATTTCTTTACGATTTTCAGAATCAAGGAATGTTTCCAAACGTTGACGGGCACTAATACGTAAATGATGGCGACATTTTGGGCAAACATTCATAAGACGTTCTAATTCTGGGCTATATAACACCGCTTGACAAACGGGGCATTTGCTCCAAATGCCTTCAGGAACACTATGTTTACTTTTTTTTCCGCTATCAATGCGAATGCGGGAGGGTAGTAGTTTTTCAAACCAACTCATTTTTAGTTTTTAATTTTCAGTTTTAATGGCGAATTATTTTGTCACTACTCAGAGCAACCATAAAGGATT
>JAGLHR010000777.1 GCA_023143415.1 Thiomargarita sp.
AAACTTTAGCCTCGAAGAGGTTTTCTTTTTTTGAAAAGAAAACCTCGAATCCTTTATGGTTGCCCTGAGTAGTGATGTCATTTATAGAAAAAAATGGACTCATCCTTTGATAAGTTAATTATCCCCACCAGCAAACTGAGGAATGGAATAATTACCTCCATAAGCCTTAAAGAGGCTGTTAATTCCCTCATAATCTGAGGCGTAAATATCGGTTCGGGCGTTGACATAAGTTAGCACTTCTTTGGTGAAACCACCGGTAGATACCAGCCACAGGTGTATCTCAGGGACTGCTGTACCCTCTTCTTTATGTACCTGAATCAAAACTTGTGCGGCACTCTCAAGCTTCTTGACTTGCTTAATGTCCATGGTGGTTTTAGTATATTTACACTCACAAAGCCAGACTTTATGACTTCTTTCTTCCTTGCCAAACACATCAATCTGGTAAGAGGGTGTTTTGGCTCCTTTCACCGTCATTGTTTTCACTAATTGGAATAAGGGTACCTCTACCTCACCCGTTTGACCAAACCAGATACCTGGCATAAGCTCATGGTTAAACTTCATCATGGACACTTCCACCACCATTTCTAGGAATTTACCTTTCAGGGTATTTATCAAATTCTGTTGGCTCAAGTCAATTTGGTCAATCCCCTCCAAGTCTTGTTCATATACAAACTTAATAAACCGCATCAAACAGATATCATTAAAGGTATAAAATTTTTCTGCACTCCGATACACTAAATCAGCCTGATACAATCGTTCAATCTTATCTTCTACAGCTGGTTTGGGAACCTTGAGCTTTTGGGCAATGGCTTTAACATCGACCGGTTGATTGTTGTATTGGGTGAAATAATAGATGATTTTTTTACCCAACTCTAAATCGTCATCGGCATTGAGATATTTTCGGTTGTCTCTAAAATGAGTTAGCCAGAAACCATAGATTTTACCGTTTTCAATCTCATAACGAATGACTTGGTCAATGGCCTTCTCATCAAAAAACCCCTTATCCTCATAGTCTGACACAGCTAGGCAATACAAGTAATAAGGGTGTCCTCCCACTTGGACACTGGCATAAAGGGCCAGTTCAGGTGTAATCACCGAGCCAGGCGCATAATATTTCAGCGTCTGGTGTAAAAGTGTGGCACCGTCTGGAATAGACATGGGTTTGATATATTTAAAGCCAAATCGGCCACTTAATGGTCCACCCATGACGGTTCTGAAAATGAGTGTCACCGCAGACCCGGATACCAGCATGGGTGCCTTACGGCTCTGGGCCTGTCGATCATAAGTGGCTGGCAGATTGATTGCGCCCGGACCATTCAGGCGGCCTTTAGAGTTCAGATCGGAAAAAAGTTCTTGTGACATGTGGTAGATATAGAATTTCATATCTTGAAATTCATCAATAATCACGGCGACTCTAGTGCCTGAATGTGAACCAAGTCGTTCCGGTACACGAATAAAGATATCCCAATGAAGCAATGCATCTTCGGCACCATGACGATTATAGCGTTTCAGAAACCGTTGAATATACTCCAGTGCCATGACACCAGCCTGATGAGTGGTTTTATAGGCTAATAACTCTTCCAACTCTATATCTTTATTAAACAAGTCGGCATCCTGTTCACAATAGGCGAGATACTGTTTGAAAAATGTCGTTGCATATTCCAGAAGAAACTCTTTTAAGGTTCTTTTTTCCCGCGTCATTTTGAAATAAAATGGGGCGACTTGATACTCTGGTTTAAAAAAGACGGTATTTACCAGCCGGTCCAATAAGACCGTCTTCCCTATCCGCCTGGGTGCAATGAGAGCCGTACTC
This sequence comes from Thiomargarita sp., assembly GCA_023143415.1. GTDB lineage: Bacteria > Pseudomonadota > Gammaproteobacteria > Beggiatoales > Beggiatoaceae > QNES01. The sequence continues at coordinate 1,814 of JAGLHR010000777.1, forward strand.
GTTGAACCCATGCGTCCTATCGCCTTGACCCATTTGTCTAATTTCCTCAAAAGTTCTACCCGATCTGTAAATTCATCCTCGTGTACCATCTCTTCTACTGGCCATATCTTGGTTTCAAGCATGGTTTAATACCTCCTTTTTAGATTAGATCATTTCGTAACGACTCAGGGCAACCACAAGGGTGTGCAGCTATGAATATTTTCGGAACTCGCCAAAAGAATATTGTCGTAGGGGCAATCCTTTATGGTTGCCCTGAGTAGCCTGGTAGGGTGGGCAAAGTTTTATCTTGCCCACCATTTTACAATGGTACCTAAAAATGGCAATTAATTGATAAAATTCTAACAATATCAATGAATTATAACATTCTTTTTTCATCCACTTAAAAATATGTTTTATCCCATTTTCAATCAATTACAATCTAATTGCCATTTTTAGGTGGTATAATAATATCTCAATATTTCGTAACGACTCAGCCTTGAAATCAATTTCAAGGCTGACAGCTAGGCTAAATTAGTCTGCTTCAGTCTCCTTTAGCTTTTCGCCTTGAAATTGATTTCAAGGCTAACCGCTGAGTAGTGGGCAAGCCGTTGCACAAAAAGGACTTTGCCCACCCTACATGACTACATGACTGTAGGCTTGCCCTCAAAATTGACAGATAACAAAAGGAGAATTTTCATGCACCTATCCCGTTTAGATAACGAAGTCTTTTTCAAGAAAGCCTTCACCGACAAATTGGTATTCACTCAGTTTGTCAAAGACGTGATTGGCATTGACATTCAAGTCGGCAAGATTGAAACGGAAAAACGGTTTAAGCCCAAAATCGCTTACATTGATTTTTCTTACGATATTTTTGCCGAATCGAAAGATAATCGAGTCATTATAGAAATTCAGCGTGCCAATTACGATTATAGTTTTGATCGCTTTTTACACTATCACAATATGGCGATGGCTGAATTACAACGTAGTGCCAAAGATTACAAAATCAAACCCACGGTTTATACCATTGTGGTTTTAACCGCCTCCGATATCATAGAAGACAAAGACGGTGAAACCGTTGAAGAGGATGTCTTGATTTCCGATATTAATCCCCACAATTTGAAAGGTGAAACCTTCAATTTTTATGGACATCAACTGATTTTCCTCAATCCTAACTTCAAAAATGATAAGACACCACCTCGTATCAAAGATTGGTTAGATTTAATCATGGAATCCATAGAGAATCCAGAAAATCCCCAAATCAATCTGAAAAAAATCGCCATAAAAAAAGCCGCCACATTAATAGAAGAGGACAACCTCACTCCCGAAGAGAGAAAAGCGGCTAAAATTGCCTTTGCCACCGAAGAAACCCGCAAGATTGTGGAAAGAAAAGCCGAAGCAAAAGGAGAAATGGCTGCAAATCTAAAAATGGCTCAAAAAATGATAGTCAAAGGTTTTGATATCGAAACCATTTCTGAAATGACAGAACTTGATGCTGAAACGATTAATCAACTTGAAAAGGGGTACGACGACAACACATAATAAATGGTTTCAGAGCTAACAAGGGCAGACACTTATGTCTGTTCCACCACTTTTTTAATAACTGATGTGACGCAAGGTGTTTCCAAGTTCCACCGATGAAATCGGTGGTTCAAAGAAGAACCCTGCGTCACATCAGTTAATAAGGTGAGGAAGCCGCTGCACTCAAAGGACTTTGCCCACCCTACATGACTAAACCTGACAGGTTTTAAAAACCTATCAGGTTTGAAACAACGTTCAACTAAACCTGTCAGGTTTGAAACAATGTTCAACTAAACCTGTCAGGTTTGAAGCAACGTTGTAGAAATTATTTTGTATTCCTTAGTTTAATAACAAAATATTGACTATTTCATCCAAAACGCGGTGAGTATAAACCGGAGTCATCACATTGATAAAAGCGGCTTTTTGAGTTTGCCATGCGCTATCCAATTTCGATAACGAAGAATAGCTCTAGTCTGTCCAATTAAGTTTTTGTCAATGGCAGGTATTTTCTTGAGTAATTCAAGCATATCATCCGTTTTCCAAAATTCAATTTCTTTTTTCACCTGTTCATAGAAAGGGCTTGCTAAATCTGAGGGAACAACATGTTGTTGTAACACCGCACTTTTATCCTGCAAATAGGAAATAACAAAACGCTCAAAAGTCGCCCATAAGGAGAACACAAATAACGCTTCAACTTCTTTCTGAGCTTGAGTAATCTCTTGGGGCGTATTAGAATCAATTGGCGAAGGTAAATTGTTAATTAAATCAACCTGTTGTTGTTTAATGACTCGGTGGGTCATTTTAAAGCTGCCCACCGAAATTTTATAAGATCGCCAGATTGGATCAAGTGGATTAGAACGCATAGTCTGTTGCCTGTGTAAAAACATTAAAAAACGAACCTTGATTCATCAAATGGGCTTTGCCACTCAGATTATTTTCTATCCAATACCAGCCGTCGGCATCAACATCTGGAAACATTTTTCGACCCGCACTGAGGCGCGGTCCACCATTGACTAAATAAGCAATATGTTCTATTCCTAACCCTTCGACATCAACTCGCCCTTCTGCTTCAATAATACACGCTCCTATCGGAACAATGTCAGCCAGTTTTTCTTGGTTCTGTGTAATGGAGAGAACGGGGGCAAGATAATCTCCCGTTAAGACTTCAGCCATTTGAGTTTCTTGCTGTTCGACATGTAAATCCGTGTCTTTGAGCCAGTTTTTTATGTCACCAAAGAGTTGATTAACCTTGGCTAAATAACCTTGTTTGAGTTGTTCACCGTCTTGAGGTTCTTCATAAGTCATCTGATTTTCCTTTTAATAATAAGTAGTAATCGTTCTCGGATAGAGTTTATCATTTTTCGGCAGGTGGAAGTAGCCTCAATGCCATTACCTTTTGGATTTAGCTTTGTTATTTGGAGTACAACGCTTTAGCTTTGTTATTTGGAGTACAACATTAACTTTGTTATTTGGAGTACAACGCTTTCGCTTTGTTATTTGGAGTACAACGCTTTAGCTTTGAACGTTTTTTTCCGTACAACGCTTTAGCCTGGTTGGTGGGCAAAGTTTTATCTTGCCCACCATTTTACAATGGTATAATAATATCTTAATACTTCGTAACTACTCCGCCTTGAAATCAATTTCAAGGCTAACAGCTAAAGCAGGCTCAGCTCAAATAAAAATCATTTAGTTAGTCTTTTTTCAGTCTCCTTTAGGAGACTATTCGAGGCTAAAGTTTTTTCTTTAAAAAAAACTTTAGCCTCGAATGCTTTCAGCCTTGAAATTGATTTCAAGGCTGAGTCGTTACAATATTTCAATATTTTGGCGTTGCACCAAAAACACGTTTTCGATTCGAGGTTCAAGTTTTTTTACTGAAAAAACTTGAACCTCGAATTGAGTTTTTTGAAGAAAAACTCAAACCTCGAATGCTTTAGCTTTGGAACAGTCGCTTTCGACTCCAGACGGATTCTAAACCCGTTTCTGAATCCTTAATTCGCATTATAAATTATCAAATGAATTACAAATTATAAATAGTAAAAACTGAATTTGCGAATAATGTATTTTTAAGTCAAATTATTTTTCCCACGTCAAAAAAACTTTAAAAAAATTGACGTTATAAAAAATACTTTAGCGTGTCAGGTTGATATTGAACATTAATATTACAGCTAAGACAAAAGAGGTGACCTCATAAAAAATGTGACACCCAAATGTGACGATTTTTTTCTATACTTGTCAGATTAATTTGTATTAAAATGCAAGTTCAAAATGACATAATTTCAGCGAGGCAATATGGATTCTAAAATCAAATTACAAATTGAGAATTATTTGTCAGATGAGGACAAACTGTATCAAGATTGGTACACAGGATTATTTGAAGCCAGCGAAGATGCTTCATACACAACAGAAGTGGGTGTTATTCCAAATCGTGATGAACTGAAAAGGCTTTTTGAAAAATGGTTTAAGAAACAAAAAGAGGTATTAAAAAACCTTTGTGATGGCTATTGTCAAAAAAGACAACAGCAGGAGCAACAACCATTCTTAATAGCAGCCGTTGCTGATGGTTTAGTAACTGTTACAGGGGGTATTCCTCTTAATGTTGCTGCAGTAGCTACTATATTAGTTGCTGGAAAATTTTTGGATCGTCTTTGTGATTGTTCTAAAAATGAGGAGTCGTTTGTAAAATGAATGATGAACTCAAAAAATTTGTTCAAAGTGAACTTGAACGGATAACGGTTAAAATTTCTACTGATAGCGGATTTAAAGGCACGGGATTTTTTGTCACGCCAGATGGTTATATTTTAACCGCATGGCATTGCATTCAAGAAGCTGCCCCTCCTAATAATTTGTCTGATATTTTGATTGAGTATCAGGATGAAGAAGAATTTGTAGCAAAACTCGAACTAGATAAGTCTATAAAAGCGAAAGATATTGCTGTTCTCAAGATCAATTATCAGATAGAAAATTGTATTCCCTTGGGGCGTGTTCCAAAAAACCCCAAAGGAGACGAAGTGATAAGTGTCGGCTATCCTGGAAGTCATAGGAATAAAGCTGGTATGGGCATCTATTCCGGAAAAATTCCCCGGTTTGTTAATCACGATCTTGAAATCGAAGGGGCTATTAAAGGGCAAGGACAAAGTGGCGGACTTCTCTATCACCCTGCCACTCATCGCATCATTGGTGTTGTTAAGAAAATTTATGGGGGAGAAGAGGAGAAAGAAACTTTGTTGCAAGATGCTGGTTTAGCGGCTAAAATTGATCTTTTATTTTCAAAATGGGAGGAATTCTCTGATATTCATGACAAAATTGCCAAAGTTTGGGATGAACGCTTAGCACAGTTCACTGCAAAAACAGATGCGTCATCAACAATATTAACTGAACCAAAAATAGAAGTCAATCCAAATGTCAAGGCTAAAAGAATTGGTAAAGTGATTACCATAGGTAATATTAATGATGTGAAGGAATTAAAAATTGGTTAATCTTAATCGTGAAGATAAAACTTGAGAATAGGAAATATTTCTGATGATTGAACAAGAACAATCTAAAAGTCAAGAAGTGGAAGAAATACAAAAAGATGAAAAACTTGTTGACAATGTAGAAGAAAAAGAACCAAATATAGCAGGAGGGAAAGAATCCAAAGAATCTAAAGAACCTACTGCATCAACTAGCTCACAAACATCAGTGTGTCCAAAAGTTGAAGGTGATTCAATAGAAACAGTAACTACTATCGGTCATATTTCAGGCAACACAATAATTGTTGGACAATCCGACAATACTTTAAAAGATGAATCTACTTTTAAAGATCCCACTAAATTATTGCCTAATAAACCAGCAGGAATACCTTCTTTTGATTTTCCAAAAGAAATAGAAGAACATTTTGCTGAATTAAAAAGCAATCGAATTCTTTTAGTCGATTGTGTTGACGAAAATATTGCTCGTGCGGCTTGTTATGAATTAGTGAATAGCACTGAGGAAAATTATGAAAAAAGGCTATTAACTTTTGAAAGCAACAAGTTAGAACAACCGGATTTGCATTTGGACGTATTTGCCAATGAAAAAATTGGAAGGGGGGAAAAATTAGTTGTTCTTGTTAGTTTAAAATCTCAAAAATTTTTGGATTCCATGTTTTTTGAAGAATCTCTCCATGCTGACAGTATCAAAGAGCAATTGGAGAAAAACGACATGATGCTCGTTTGCTTTGCCAATTCTAACTTTATTCAAGATATATGGAGAGAAAAACGGTCATATTTCCACTTTCCCAAATGGAATATTCCCTTTCTTTTTTATCTATTAAAAGCTTACTTTAATGACAACATTGCAGAATCTCTTGAAAAGCAAATTCTGCAACAAAGAAACTATGGACTATGGGATGAAAATAATAGCGATAGTGAATTTTATGGACTAGTCTATGGTTATCTTAGAAACGGTGCGGAACAACTGAGGGAGGAAGTTGAGAAAAGGGACCCATATTCTGAAGGTGAAAGTGTACCCGATTTTCTGAAAAAAATCCGGACTGTTAGACCCAAAGAATTGATTAAGGATGATGATCCGATAACAAATACCGTGCTATATGTTGCGACTTTTTTTCCGGGATTGAATCGTCGTGATTTTGATTTTATTGTTTCATTCTTGTTAAAAGGTGAAAAAACAACGATTGAAGAGGAATCAACAAGAAAGACTAAAAAAGGAAAAATCAAGATTGTTCGCACGACAAAGAAAAGAAATTGTCTTAAAATCTGGGAAAAAAGTCAAGATAAAATCTTGGCAGACTGCCATATCCAAGTGATTCGTTCCGAACTTGGTTCACAAATTGTCGATTTTTCTCTGCCTTATTTAAGAGGAGAGTTAAAAAAATATTTAGAACAAAAATCCCTCTATATCAATCATTTTGAGCAGATTCGAGAATCAGGCTTATTGTTTAATTTCAATGTTTCTCGAAATATCATTGACAATATGATTAATTTATCGGTTGAAATGGCTGTTTCTGATCCAAACTACTATGGTGAAAAGTGGCTAATGGCTATTATTATTGGCATTAAACAACATCTTAACAGTGATAGTGATCTTGAAGCGGACAATGAATTTGAGGCATTGATTAAATCAATCGCTATAGAATTGGCAAAGGAAGAAAAAAGGCTGCAAATCAAGCCCATTATTATCCGTCTATCAGAACTCATTAGAGAAATGTTGAATTATCCTCAGCTACAGGAAATGATTAAAAATTTTCTTGAGAATATGATGAGGAGAAAAGATTATGCTGTGCTTTTAGAAATCGTTTTGGGAATTGTCAGACAATTACGATTTGTATCACAATTTGATGGTATGTATTGGATAAAGCAATTGCTAGAACGAGGTGAACCACAGGCAAAAAAAGAAGCCTATAAAACCTTGCTTGAACAGGCAAAACAAAGTGGTTTACGAGTTTATGACTTGCTAGAAAAGGTGAAAACGTGGATTCCTGATCCTAATTTAGATTATGATAAGTATTCACCTTCAAATAAATATGCTCTCAAATTCATAATAGATTATGCGAGAGACACATTGTCTCATTTTAATAGAGCACATTATGGTGTTTGGCCTTCTAAATACCCTCTATTTGCTAACCTTACCGAAGAGAAAGAATTAAAACAAATTGATCTCTTGATTTCTTGGATGTTTCATCCAAAAATGCAAAATGTTTTAAATGCTTTAGACGATTTTATTAAAGCGAATAAGATTAACGTCAATACCTTATTAGCGGATTTGATTGAAATCTGGTTTAAAGTTTTATATGGATTCCAGACAACAAATCTTCATCCCGAAGTCTTAGCGGTATCTGATCGTTTACTTCGCCAAATTGTTTTAAATACCAATCGTTCTCAACAGAGAGAATTGGTAAGGCGTTGGTGGGTAAGGCAAGGTTTCTTCACAGAAGAAATCCTAAAAGTGGGTATTGCTGAACGTACTAAAAGGCAACAATTAACCAACGAACGTAAAGTCATTCTTGAATTACATAAAAATTTCAAAGCATTGGTTAAATAATCATGAATACGCTAAATGAACAACACACTGATGATCCAAAAAAAGTCCAGCTTTATTTAGAGCGAGTGAGTGACTTGTTTAGTCAAATAAAAATGTGGTTTCAAGGAGAATTGGAAGTCGCAATGGATACCATTCAAATTAAGGAACCAGCGGGAAATTATGAAGCACCAACACTTTCTATTCGTGAAAAGGGTCAAGCAGAAATATTGGCTAACCTGATACCTAAAAGTGCTGGGACCATTTTGTTTGAAGGTATGATTGAAATAAATGGCGGCTTGGATCAGATACACCTTGAGTATATGGCAAAGGGTGGTCCTCAAGTGACTCTGACACAGGGAAACACATATCCTATGTTGAATGGTATAAACCAAAATGGTTGGTATTGGATAGTCGATCCGGTGAAGAAAAAAACCTGTTTTACCGACAAAGCCTCATTACTTGAAATGATTACTTGGGTAAGTGACCATGAATTCTAATCCGTTATTTCCAATATGGGAAGCGTATCAATTTACTAAGGATAGTTTAACCATTATCAAAAGGGCGGTGAAAACTAAAAATCCTCTTGAGAGACAACGATTACTTCAGCGGACGATTGTATTTGAACAACGTCCTGAAGTTTTTAATGTTGATGAGTTTACTAAGATTGTCAAAGTCGAAATCAAAGAATTATTTGTGGTCAGTTTATGGGCTGCTTTTGAACGTTTTCTCAGAAACTATTTACAACACAAAGGCATACTCTTAACGGGTATTACTCCCATTGATTTAGGAGAAGCGGTTTATAATCACTTTTTGGCGGAAGTCGAATACTGGAAACCAGATGAAATTTTAGATTTCCTAAAACCAAATTTATTGCAACATAATCCCCAGTTAGCTGGTGAAGCTAAAACCATCTATCATTATAGAAGTTGGATAGTCCATGGGAAAAATGAGAATAGTCGTCAGAAGGTGAATCCTTTTTCTCCTGAAAAGGCTTACACGACCTTGAACGAGATTATTGAAGTTTTATTAGACAATTTAAGTGAATCAACCGTGACAGCCGTTTTTGAACAGGGCGTTTTTCGTCCACTGACATCTTATAATACGCTTGTTGATGGGCAACAAGTACAACTGGTTCTTATTCAGGAACAATAAAATGAGTCAAATTTATCCGCTTGATACGGTGATTAGAAGAGTAAATTACTCTGAATTACCAAAAAAAGACTCTCCTTCAAAAAAGGGAGTCATTATTGATAAAACAGGCAAGCATCTCCCCAAAAAATCTTTATTTTGAGAGGTTCGCTGTTATTTAGTTTCTACCGTCCATTCTGTGGAAGGCCAAATTTCTGATTGTAAAATCAAAGACATTGCGACAGGATTAGCAATTAGCCTCAATGTGACTTATGAAGTCTCTTGTCAAGCTGAACAAGCGGTTAAAGTTGTTCAAGCTTTGTATGACGGACCCCATCCTGGTGCAGTGCTGGAAGAATTAATCAGTCGCTGGCTTCAAGCATTTGCTCGTCGTCAAAAGCATGAGAGCAACCCTTTTATTAGAGGTTACTTTCATGGGCTAAAAAAACAAGCTGAAGACGAACTTAATCGACGCGCAAAAGAAGAAATCGGCTTAATGCTTGAAGCCAGACTTTCTTTAAGAGATGTTGATAAGATAAAGCCTGTCCAAATACACTCCCAATTTTTTCCAGTGCGCGTTAAAGACTATAGTGAAGAACTCAGTCTCAAGATAGCAGAAGCGATGCTTCAAGTCAATGAAGACAATAAAATTTACATTGTCACAACAAATGAGCAAGACTCTCAACTACTACAATTACTTCAACAAAAGATGGGCGTTTTTTTGCGTGAAAATGTGACATTGCATGAGTTCGTTTACCAATTAAACAGTCAACTTCGAGATAAGTTGGTCACTTATCTCAATGACCATTTTCTTCTTTACAGAGGACGTAAAATAAGCTATCTTGCGCTTGATAGTAATGAAATAAGGTCTTTGCGTCCAGAAGAATCATTGCAATTTGAATATAATGATAACGCTGTTAAAGTAAAAAATTGTCCTACGCCTATTAGTATGACACATACAGTGGTTATGAATTTAAACAATATTGGCAAGTATAAGGCAGCCAAAATTGATGATTTAGAAACCTGGCTTGAAAGCAAATTGAAGAAAATTACTCGAACCATATTACTTGGTAAAGAGTACGCAGAGTTGATGCTTAGTGAAACAGGAGAACAAATTAAAAACGAGTTGGAAGCAGAAGTTAAGTCAATCGGTTATTCTGTGAAGCATCTTGTGTCTAAACCTCCCGAACTGATTGATTTGGAATTGAAAGGTATTCATTTTGATGACAGTGTTGAATGTACTACCAAAGATACTCGAATCCAAAGTCAACTGAGTATATCGGTTCATGCTGAAATTGGAAAAATTAACCTGCTGAAAAAATTTCTGAATCCTCATAAAAATATTGTGGAGGAGATCAAAGAACGTATTTTTCAAGAAATCAAGCAACGTGTTCGCAAAATTGAACCGGAAACCTTTTACCTAAAGTTTCATACAATTGAGCAGGTTCTCATAGATGGAATATCAAAAACATTACCTGAGCTTGGTTTAAAAGAAAAAAGTGTTACTGTCGATCAAGATAAAAAACACGATTTATTTTTTGTTTGTTTTGATGAACTTGCAAAAGAACTTTATGATTATGAAGTTATCTTTCCAATTTCAGATGAAAATGAAGAACCTTTAAAACTGATTGGTAGTTTTAGAGTGCTGAATGTTGACTGGAAAAATGAACAGGGCTGGGATAAATTCCAACGACAAGCAACTCACCATAATCCAAAGGAAATACAGAAAAAAATTACCGAAACCTTTGAAAGAAATATCAGAACGAACTTGCGAACTCAGGATATCTATATTATTAGACAAGCAAATAATGAAGTAGAGAATCCTGAAGAAATAGAGAGTATTATTATAGAAATTGCCAAAATAATACAAAATTTGCTTAACCAAAGCATGAAAAAATTTGGACTCTTAGGTCAAATTGAGAATGCACCTTTGAGTTTAACCCCTTCGGACGAATTGATTGAGGAAAGACATCTGTTATCTAAGGAAGAACACTTAGATACATTAAAAACCAAAAGTGAGGTTGTTAAAGAGAGCAACAAACAATCTTTATCTATGGCAAAAGAATTACTGCAAAAGAGAGCAAAATATACTGCTGAGGGGTATGAAAATGATGATCCTGCTCTGAAGAATATAAACCAACAAATCAAAACTCTGGGTATTGAAATGCCATCTTATTCTAAACATAAAACGCATTCTCAACCCAAACCAAACTCCTATAAAAGTCGTTTGGATTATTTGAAAAAGAAAACACAGCACTTATCATCGGAACAACCGACTAAACGACTGGAAAAAGACACCAAAGAGGAAGATAACGAATGAACGATACATCAGAATTTGCCAATTCTTCTCCAAAGAGCTTACTCATCAACTTCAGCTTTTGGTTTGTTCACAAATGGCTTATCGTCATTTTGTTCGTGAGTGTATTGGCATTTTTTTCTCTTTTCCCATTAACTTATCCTAAATCAGACGAATTTTTTGCTAATCTTTCTGTTCTGATTCATGGATTTGCATTGTGGGGATTAGGATTAGCCATCGTCATTTTGGCAAAAATTCAGGTTGAACAGGCCTTTGCATTTCAGGTTGGACAATATGCTAAAGATAAATTAAGGAACATTAAAAACAATCGTCCTACCCTAGAAAAAGTTGGAGAGCTTTTGCCGGATAATCCAACTCCAAATTTAGCCATGCCCTTTCTTTTCAAACAGATTATTGAAGAAGCAAGAAATCATCGTTTTGAATCTAGTATGAGTACGATGCAGCCGTATCGAGAAAAAGCTATTGATGATATTTTTAAATTGCAAAATATCCAAAAAATCGCCTTGCAATTAGGTATTTTGGGTACATTTATTGGACTCATTTTAGCATTATCTCAACTCAATTTTGATTCTAGCAGTACGACATTAGAACTAAAACCGTTATTTAATTCATTACACATTTCCTTTAGCACTAGTGTTGCTGGATTAGAAGTCGCTGTTATTCTTGGTTTCTTGATTATGCTTGTTCGTATTAAACAAACAGATTATTTTCAAACCATGGAAGAAGCAACAAATACGATGATTTCTTTAGCCCAAAATGCTGTCAATGAGGATAAGTACTTTACTGGTTTTAAACAAGTTGAAACTGCTGTTAATAATTTTAGCGAAAATGTAAAAGAACGTGTCTCTGCCCAAACCGCAGAAGTAGAAAAACAAACTGGAGAAATACAACGAGGTATAGACAAACTTGCTGACACAAAAGCACGATTTCAAGAATTTTTGAATCAAATTCAGAATTCACAAGCGCAATCTATGACGGAAATCCAGAAATCACAAGCGTATTTTGTGAAAGAAATGATGACCGTTTATGATAAGTTTTCACCGAAAACAATTACGTTTCAATTACAACAAAGCCTAGAAAATGCTGTTGGTCAAATTTTAAACACGTTTAATGAAAAGCTCGAACCATCTTTGGAAAAGATAACGGCTATGAATCATGCGATACACGAGGTACATAGCGTCTTAGAAAAATTAGAAAATAAACTGAAAGAACAAAACCAGCAATTGGAAAAAATGACTCAAGAATTGGGTTTAGCTAAATCATCGCTTTATTCGTCAACCCAACCATTACTCACCGCCCAAAAGGAATTTATTGAGAGTGCCGTTACCCAGTTAGAAAAGGGCAATCGGGAATTGACACAATCGAAAACCGATTTTTATGATTCTTTAAAGCCCTTGGTTGCTTCTCAAAATGACACCTTCGATAATTTTCAACGTGATGTAAAAGCCATGTCTGAAGGAGTGATTACTCTTAATCGGGAATTGCAAAAATCCAATGAAGTCGTCCAAGATTTAGTTCAATTAATCACCTCTAAGAAGCCATTGTATCAGATCATCTTTGAAAAAGTGAAAATGTTTTATCAAAGCTTTAAGTAAGTGGAACTTCCATGAAAAACTTACAAAACTTTCTCGTTGAAGATAACAATATTTTTGGTCCGGGAACCGACTTAGTCGTTTCCTTGGCTGCTGTGTTGATAATTTTGATCGCTATCAGAGAAATAGGGCAGATTAACCTCGAAGAAGTTAGAAAAAATCAGATGGACATTGTGAATAAAGTCGCAACTCACTATCAAAAAAAACCAAATAAGAAAAATGAAAATATATACGGTATTTCGATTGATGAACATGAAAAAGATGATATTCTAATCCAAAATGACATAATTATTCAGACAATTAGTTTTGGTAGTTATTTGTTATTTGACACAGATAAAATTATCTTAAAAGAGAGTGGAAAACAAGTACTAACAGTGGTGGGTAACATTTTTAAAGAAAAGTTAGAAACTATTAAAGAAATACAAATTCAAGGACATGCAGATTCTCGACTTTCCACAATTTTTTCTTCCAATCTTGAATTAGCAGCACATCGAGCGATTGAAGTTTTCAAGCATTTCCAAGACTTAGGTATTGATCCCACCCGTCATATCATGTCAGCGACTTCATTTGGTGAATATAAACCGGTTCAGCGTAGATATTCAGATATGTATTATAACAGCAGCAAATTAGAACAAGATAATGATACCTCGAAAAAGCGCGAAAAGAATAGAAGAATTGAAGTGGTATTGATTTATCGAAGGAAATACTGAAGCCAGATAGGGTGTGCAACGTCTTTTTGGTGCAACGGCACATTCACTGTTTTTCTAATAAACGAATTAATTTATCTGGTTCCCACGCGCCTGCGTGTGAACCCATTAGGGACGCGCCAGTGTCCAGTCTTTTCTGCTTCCCAACGCCTGCGCGTCAATGCTTAAGAGCAACCACAAGGAATTGCCCCTATAGAACCATCCCAAGTAGGGGCAATCCTTTATGGTTGCCATCACGAAAAAGATTAAGTTAATGGCATTGACACCAGCGCGTGGAAACGAGAAAAATAGAATGAAGCTAAACCCACCTTTTCACTAAAACGCAAATTATGGAAATCATTTTATTCACAGGCATACAAGCCACTGGGAAATCCACTTTTTATCAAGAATACTTTTCTAATACACACATTCGGATTAATCTTGATATGCTTAAAACAAGGCATCGAGAAAAAATTATTCTAAACGCTTGTCTTGAAGCTAAACAGCGTTTTGTTGTCGATAACACTAATCCGACGCTGGTAGATCGAAAAAAGTATATCACACTGGCAAAAGCGTCGAAATTTAAAATTATCGGTTATTATTTTCAATCAAAACTCAAAGGCGCAATTAAGCGAAATAGTGGGCGCACGGGTAAAAATTGCATTCCCGAAAAAGGCATCCTAGCCACCTATAGTCACTTGCAAATTCCCCAGTTTGAAGAAGGCTTTGATACCCTATATTATGTGACTATAAACAGTAATAACACATTTACAATTGAGGAATGGTTAAAATGAAATTTGATGACTTAGACACCGTTTTTGAAACGGCATCAGATTCTTGTGTTTTGCCAAATTTATATATGGTTGCCAGACTAGACGGCAGAAATTTTACGCGACTGACTAAAGAAATACATCAATTTGAAGTGCCTTTTGATAGCCAATTTCGTGACTGCATGATTGAAACGGTTAAACATTTAATGAATTGTGGTTTCAGAATCGACTATGCCTATACCCAAAGTGATGAAATATCGCTTTTATTTCATCTCAATGAAGACACGTTTAAGCGTAAACTCAGAAAATACCACTCTGTGCTTGCCGCAGAAGCCAACGCAACGTTTTCACTATTGCTAGGAGAGATAGGTTGTTTTGACTGTCGGATTTCGCAACTTCCCACGAAAGACTTAGTCTGTGACTATTTCCGCTGGCGGCAAGAAGACGCACATAGAAATGCATTAAATTCACACTGTTATTGGTGCCTGAGAAAAAACGGTGAATCACAACAAGCAGCGGCAAACGCTTTATTCGGTTTATCTGTCTCTGATAAAAACGAACTTTTATTTCAGCACGAAATTAATTTCAATAAACCCAATTGGCAAAAAAGAGGTATTGGCTTATATTGGGAAATTTACGAAAAACAAGCGATAAATCCCAAGCTAGGTACACCTGTCACTGCGACTCGAAAACGAATAAAAAGTGAATTAGAGTTGCATAAGAAAGAGGAATATTCTTGTTTTTTGTTAAATTTATTGGTAACTACTCAGGGCAACCATAAAGGATTGCCCCTACAAGATTCTTATGTCGAGTGACGAAAATATTCTTATGTCGTAGGGGCAATCCCTTGTGGTTGCCCTGAGTAGTTACATTAATTTGACAAATTCTAAAAATCATGTAGAATCCAAAATTGAATTTTTAGGAGATGAATCTGCTCTAAATTTATAGTAACGACTCAGGGCAACCATAAAGGATTCGAGGCTAAAGTTTTTTCTTTAAAAAAACTTTAGCCTCGAAACCACCCTACATTAAGAGATACCACCAAATTTTGATAGGATACAATTTTTTTTAAATGGAGTACAACGCTTTAGCTTTGTTCTTTGGAGTACAACGCTTTA
>JAGLHR010000778.1 GCA_023143415.1 Thiomargarita sp.
AAGCTAAAGCGTTGTACTCCAGAAAAAAATTTCAACTCTTAATTCGCATTCACCATTAAACATTAACCATCTTTCTTTTGTTCAGGCGTATCCTCGTGTGGAATTTTGACGATACGTGCTGGCACAATAGTAGAAATGGCATGTTTATATACCATTTGGTTGACAGTGTTTTTGAGTACAAGCACAAATTGGTCAAACGAATCAATATGTCCTTGTAGCTTAATGCCATTCACTAAATAAATTGAAACGGGCATACGTTCCTTGCGTAACGCATTCAAAAAAGGGTCTTGTAATGATTGCCCTTTGTTCATATTGTTTTCCTTATTGTCATTATTTACTTCCACGTTATTCTATTCAGCCAATGGCGCAATCCTGAAATCGTTTATGGCTGTTTTTCAAATATTTTAATACTTCTTGTACCATAAGCGACTCATCAAACCAATGTGCATCAGTTTGAGTACGCAACCAAGTCATTTGTCGTTTAGCCAATTGTCGTGTGGCAATAATCGCTCTTTCGGACAGATTATCGTAATCCAACTCTCCAGCTAAATATTGCCAAACTTGACGATAGCCCACGCAGCGCATGGAAGGCAATTCAGGATTCAGATCACCTCGTTCAAATAAAGCACGGACTTCTTCAATCAAGCCTTGCTCAAGCATTGCATGAAAACGCTCTGCTATTCTAGCATGTAAAATAGGTCGTTGAGTAGGAGCGACAATTAATTTAATCGTTGGCAATGACCATTCTTGTGTTGGAGATTTGGCATACCATGCCGTCATAGTATAACCTGACACCTCATAAACTTCAAGTGCCCGTTGAATGCGCTGTCTATCATTAGGATGAATGCGTTGTGCAGCTTGTGGATCGATTTTGGCAAGGCGTTGGTGCATTGCAAGCCAGCCAATTTGCGCTGCCTCACTATTTAAACGGTGACGTATTTGCGAATTTGCAGGCGGGAGTTCTGACAAGCCTTGTTGAAGACTGTGAAAATAGAGCATTGTACCGCCCACTAATAATGGAATACGATCAGCAGACTGTATTTTTTGGATTTCTGCGTGTGCATCATTGCAAAATTGCCCCACAGAATAAGTTTCACTTGGATCACGAATATCAATCAAGCGATGTGGGGCTTGGGCTAAAATTTCAGTGCTGGGTTTAGCAGTACCAATGTTCATACCTTTATACACCATTGCCGAATCGACGCTAATGATGTCACAAGGCAAATGTTTGACAAGGGAAACGGCTAAATCTGTTTTGCCCGACGCAGTCGGTCCCATTAAAAAAATGCAAGGTAAGGACATTAATAAAAATTTCTGAAATTGAATTGTCTCCACGCCTCGTAGATAACCACTGCCACAGCATTAGACAAATTTAAACTACGAATATTAGGCTGCTGAGGAATGTGTATCACTTGTTCAGGCGGAAATGTGTCAAGTAACTCCTGGGATAATCCCCGCGTTTCTGGACCAAATAAAAACGCATCGTTGACTTGATAATGGGGTTCAGTATAACAAGTTTTCCCTTTCGTTGAACAGGCAAAGCAACGTAGTGGTTGCACTGTATTTAAAAACGCCGAAAAAGAGTCATGCTCTCGAACACGCGCCCATTCGTGATAATCAAGCCCTGCACGTTTAAGTTTTTTATTATCTAATTCAAATCCGAGTGGATGAATTAAATGTAATTGCACCCCTGTATTAGCACTCAGGCGAATAATACTGCCAGTATTAGGGGGTATTTCAGGTTGATAAAGCACACAGTGAAACATGTTTTAATGGTTAATGGTTAATTGTTAATGGTTAATGGTTTCGAGGCTTTAGAAATCCGATTTTTTTGTTCTGAATCAGAATTTCTAGGCTCGAAACAACGATATTTAAAAAATCCGATTTTTTTCAAAAATCGGATTTCTTAAACCTCATGATAAAAATAAATCTTAATTTAATTAATAATAAAAGATAAAAATGAATTGATATATTGTACGAAATAGGTTAAAATGAAAAGATGTTTTTTTATATATCCAACAAAGCTAAAGTTTTTGCACGTTAAAACTTTAGTCTCGAAATGAATTTGATTTGTAACTACTCAGGGCAACCATAAAGGATTGCCTCTACTTATGAAACTCAGGGCAACCATAAAGGATTGCCCCTACTTATGAAGACTGACGAAAATATTCTTATGGCAAATCCCTTGTGGTTGCCCTGAGTAGTTACTTTGATTTTTAATTCTGAAAATTCAATTCGAGGCTCAAGTTTTTTGAAGAAAAACTTGAGCCTCGAATATTCTGAAAATTCTGATTCAAACAAGATTCGAGGCTCAAGTTTTTTCTTTAAAAAACTTGAGCCTCGAAAATATCCTGAATTATATCAAAAAGGACTATATTCATTTCTTACTAAGTGATAACTCATCATGGAAAATTTATTTGAACTCTTTAGTAACCTTAGTCATATAAAAGATTTTGATCGAATTTGCATCTCAATCGCCTCTCCAGAAAAAATCCGTTCATGGTCTTATGGAGAAATCGAAACATCAGATACGATTAATTATCGTAGTTTAAAACCTGAAAATAATGGATTATTCTGTGCAAAAACTTTTGGTCCGATTAAAGATTACGAATGTTTATGTGGTAAATACAAACTTTTAAATCATCAAGGCATCGTTTGCGACAAATGCGGTGTTGAGGCAACACTCGCCAAAGTACGCCGTGAACGGATGGGACATATTGAGCTAGCCGCACCCATTGCACATTTTTGGTATTTTAAATCGTTACCCTCCCGTATAGGACTATTATTAGACTTATCCCTGCGTGACTTAGAACGTATTATTTATTTTGATGCCTACATCGTTATTGAACCGGGTTCTACTCGTTTAAAACGAGGAGAATTGTTATCAGAAAAAACTTATTTTGAAGCCTTGGAAACTTATGGAAATGAATTTGATGCACGAATGGGGGCAGAAGCGATTGATCTATTATTACGCGCTACTGACTTAATGACTTTAAAAAACATATTGTATGATCAAATCAATCTCTCCCATTCCGAAACCCTTAAAAAAAGATTGAGAAAACGCTTGATATTGGTTCAATCCTTATTGCATTCACACACCAAACCTGAGTGGATGGTTTTAAAAGTGTTGCCTGTTTTGCCACCTGATTTACGTCCACTCGTCTCATTTGATAGCGGACGTTTTATCAGTTCTGATTTAAATGATTTATACCGACGAGTGATTAATCGCAATAATCGTACTAAACGTTTATTAAAATTAAAAGTCCCGGAAGTGATCATTCGCAATGAATTGCGTATGTTACAAGAATCAGTGGATGCGCTACTTGATAATGGAAGGCGACATCGCTCATTCACAGGCATTAATAAGTTATCGCTCCATTCGCTATCCGACATGATTAAGGGCAAACAGGGACGTTTCCGCCAAAATCTACTTGGCAAACGTGTCGATTATTCTGGACGTTCTGTGATTGTAGTAGAACCCCGCTTGAAATGGCATCAATGTGGATTGCCCAAAGAAATGGCTGTAGAACTTTTTAAGCCATTTCTATTTCATCTGATGCAAAAACGTTTAGCAATTTCTATTAAGACGGCTAGAAAGTTAGTTGAAGAGAGAAAACCGGAAATTTGGAAAATTCTTGAAGAAGTGGTTCGGGAACATCCTGTGCTACTTAATCTGATGCCGACTTTATCTCGTTTAGGTATTCAAGCATTTGAACCCATACTTATAGAAGGCAAAGCTATCCAATTACATCCTCTCGTGGGTAAAGTCTTTAATGCACTGTTTGACGGGGAACAGATGGTTGTCCATATTCCTCTAACAATAGAAGCGCAACTTGAGTCGCGTGTATTGATGATGTCTAAGCAAAATCTTCTTTCCCCTGTTAATAGCACACCCCTCATTATGCCTTCACTGGAAATGATTTTAGGCTTATATGTGATAACCTCTCAACGCGCGAAGGCTGATGGCGAAGGAAAAATTTTCGCTGATATTAACGAAGTAGAACGCGCTTATGAAAACGGTGTCGTCAATTTACAAGCGTCTATTCAGTTATTGCTGAAAGAAAATGCAGAAAAGAAGCGGGTAAAAACGACGGTTGGACGCGCCATCCTTTCACAATGTCTGCCAAAGAAGTTGCCTTTTGACTTAATCAATCGTCCTTTAACAAAGAAAACCTTTTCTGAACTAATTCACATCTGTTATCTTCGTCACAGCTTAAAAGAAACCATTATTTTCGCAGATCAACTCATGCACTTTGGTTTTACGTTGGCTACCCGTCTCGGCATTTCCTTCAACCTTGACGATATGCCTATCGCAAAACAAAAGCGTAATCTCATTAATAAAGCCAAAACTCAAGTCAATCAAATTCAAAAAAAATATCTCAAAGGCTTGATAACCAACAGTCAACGCGACTACAACATTCTTAATATTTGGGCAAAAACTAAGGATAAAATTACTGATGCAACATTAAAGACATTATCAAAATCCCATAAATCCTCATCCGCAATAACTCCAAAAACTCTTATGAATTCGACAACACCCAAAAAAAATATGATAGAAAATATATTATCTCTAATGATAAAAGCGGGTGTGCAAAATGTCACTGAAATTAGCCACCTCGCAGGAATGCGTGGACTTATGATTAAGCCAAATGGCTCAATTATTAAAACACCAATTACAGCTAATTTCCGTGAAGGCTTAGATATACACCAGTATTTTATGACAACATCCGGTACTCGTAAAGAACTCATGGATTCAACGTTCAAGGGAGCCAGTGCAGGATATCTGACTCGACGATTAGTTGATGTAGCTCAAGATGTGATCATTACAGAACAGGATTGTGGCACAAACCAAGGAATTACGTTGAAAGCCCTCATGAAAGAGGGTCAAACAATAATATCGTTAAGTGAACGCCTACTTGGACGTATCGTTGCGGATGATATTTTTATACTTGACAAAAAAAAACCTATTACTAATAAAAATACCTTACTTGATGAAAAAGAAATTGCACGTATTTTGCTTCATAATGAGATAAAGCAAGTTAAAGTGCGTTCCCCAATCACCTGCGAATCTCAAAATGGCTTATGTGCAATGTGTTATGGATATGATTTAGCGCGTCTTCAATTGATCAATATTGGAGAAGCCATTGGGGTGATAGCCGCTCAATCCATTGGCGAATCTTGTAAAAAACTGATTGCACGTAGCCCTTCTGCTGAAGAGATTGTTAAAAAATTATTTGATAAATCGACAGACTTTTCACAACTTGATGCGATTATTAATGTTGATGATGACGCGAATATGGGCAATATCGTGTCAAAAAAAATATCCAATACATATAACATCATTTACGGTTTGCCCCGTATTGCCGATTTATTTGAAGCACGTATTCCGAAAAAATCGGCTATCTTAGCCCCTCGCTCTGGCACAATTCATTTTGGTAAAGAGACTAAAATCAAGTATCGCATTATTATCACTGATAAAAACGGTCAACAGGATGAATTTGTTGTTCAAAAAGGTCGAAATTTCAAAGTATTTGATGGTCAACAGGTACAATTCTGCGATGTGATTGTAGATGGCGAACTAAATCCTCACGATATTCTCAGCCTAAAAGGTCTCAATGAATTTGTGAACGATTTTATCAACGAAATGCAAGAAATCTATATACTTCATGGCATATCAATTAACGACAAGCATTTTGAGATCATCCTCCGGCAAATGTTGCAAACCGTTACCATTGAAAATCCTGGTGATACACTGTTTTTATCTGAAAATATTGTAAAACGTACTATATTAATACAAGAAAATCAAAGAGTTATAAAAAATGGGGGCCTTATGGCAACTTGTCAACCCAATTTGTTAGGAATTACTAAAGCCTCATTATCCACAGAATCTTATATCTCTGCTGCTTCCTTCATGGATACAACACGAGTGCTACTAAACAGTGCGGTGAATAATAAATGTGATGAATTACGTGGTGTCAAGGAAAATGTCATCATAGGACGATTAATCCCAGCAGGGACAGGTTTATAATATCGTTCTGGAGTCCAACGCTTTGGGTATTTGGAGTCCAACGCTTCAGCTTTGGGAATTTGGAGTCCAAACCTTCAGATTTGGAGATTTTTGGAGTCCAACGCTTCAGCTTTGGGTATTTGGAGTCCAACGCTTCAGCTTTGGGTATTTGGAGTCCAACGCTGAATCTTTGGGAATTTTTGGAGTCCAACGCTTCAGCTTTGGGAATTTTTGGAGTCCAACGCTTCAGCTTTGGGCGTTTATAGGAGTCCAACGCTTCAGCTTTGGGTATTTTTGGAGTCCAACGCTTTGGGTATTTTTGGAGTTCAACGCTTTAGCTTTGGACTCCATTTCTCCAAAGCTAAAGCGTTGGACTCCATTTCTCCAAAGCTAAAGCGTTGGACTCCATTTCTCCAAAGCAAAGCTAAAGCGTTGGACTCCTATAAACGCCCAAAGCTGAAGCGTTGGACTCCAAATACCCAAAGCTAAAGCGTTGGACTCCAAATACCCAAAGCTAAAGCGTTGGACTCCAAATACCCAAAGCTAAAGCGTTGGACTCCATTTCTCCAAAGCTAAAGCGTTGGACTCCATTTCTCCAAAGCTAAAGCGTTGGACTCCATTTCTCCAAAGCTAAAGCGTTGGACTCAAAAAATCACTTTGGAAAACTGAAAAAATGACAGCAATTCGCTTACAATATGAACAAACGCTAACAAACTGTTCACGCCACTTATTGGCGAGTAATTACGACGACGAACCGCTATTCTACGTTTTAACTCATTTAATTAAGGCGACTTCACTCAATAGAATCGGACTATTTAAAAACGTTACTGAAACCAAGCGGGGCTTATGTATTCACTGTACCCATCAAATAGTACCCCCAAAACTGCCGCCATCAAAACAACTTTTAAAAATAAATTGGGGCTATCAACCAAAATTAAAACGTTGGAAAAAACTTCTTGCTCAAGGAAATGTGATTAGCGGCAATATAGCTGAATTTCCCTCAATTGAACAAAAAATACTTGAACCATTAGCACCTTCATCCTTATTGATCATTCCTATTGAGGTTGCTGAACAATGGTTCGGTTTTCTCTACGTTGACGATATGTCAGAGCGAGTATGGGACAGTGATCTGATTTATTTATTACAATCGGCTGCCGAAATAATTGGCATTTATCTAACACGTCATCAAAATGAAGGCTTATGGCGTGAACACGAAACGCGCTATCATTCAGTCGTTGCCGCTATGCAAGATGGTGTTGTATTGCAATATAGCGACGGACGTATCGGTGCTTGTAACGCCAGCGCACGCCATATATTGGGGCTTTCCCATGAAAAATTTATCGGATTTACATCTCTTGATCCCCAATGGCAAATCATTTATGAAGATGCCAGCCCATTTCGAGAAGAAGAATTACCCGCTAGAGTGACATTACGCACCGGCAAACCTTGCTCTAATGTCGTCTTAGGCATTCATAAGCCCGATGGTTGTCTCGTTTGGTTGTCGATCAATTCTCAACCTTTATGGCGTAAAGGGCATAAGCAGCCCTTTGCAGTGGTTTCCACCTTTTCTGACATCACCAAACGTAAACAGATGGAAAACGCTTTAGCTTTAGGCGAAAAACGTTTTCTAGCCATTTTTAACAGTGCGGTTGTCGCTATCACGCTAGTCAATCCAAAAGGGAATTATATCAAGTTTAATACGAAATGGCTAGAAATGTTGGGCTATTCAGCAGAAGAAATGGAAACAAAGACTCATTTTGATCTCTTTGAAAAAAATGATTTCTTTGCCATTGACATTTTGATGCAGGATTTGAAAGAAGGAATTATTAACCATTTCCGTACTGAAATTCGCTTTATACACAAAAGTGGCAAAGTATTATGGGCTGATCTTTCCGCTTCAGCCATTCGCAGTGCAAAAAATGGTTTAGAAGCCGTTATTAATATCATAATGGATATTACTGAAAGAAAACAGATTGAAGGAGAACGTGATCGTCTGTTTAACTATTCTATTGATATGCAGTGCATTATTGGTTTTAATGGCTTTTTTAAATTACTCAACATCGCTTGGGAACACACTTTAGGGCATCATCGCCGAGATTTAGTCACGAAGCCTTTTATGACTTATGTACATCCTGATGATCGGCTTTCTACCCAATCTTTTTTTGAGACACTTTTACAGGGTAATTCTGTCAAAGGTTTTGAAAATCGCTATCTTTGCAAAGAGAATTCTTATCGCTGGTTAGCTTGGAATGCTTACCCTTTCGTAGAACAAAAAGAAGTTTATGCCTTTATCCGTGATATTACAGAACGTAAACATAATGAAGAAGCAATAAAAAAAGCCCATGAACGTTTATTAACGATTTTAGATAGTTTAGACTCGCTGGTTTATGTCTCTGATATGGAATCTTATGAGCTATTGTATGTGAATAAGTATGGACGTGATGCCGTTGGAGAACTCACAGAAGGGCAACTTTGCTGGAAAACCTTGTATAAAGAGCAAAATCAACCTTGTCACTTTTGTAATAATACTCAATTATTAAATGATAAAGGTGAAGCAACGGGGGTTTATACCTCTGAAATCCATCTCTCTGGCAAATGGTATTTATCTAATGCTCGCGCTATCCCATGGGTGGATGGACGTTTAGTACGTTTACAAATTTCTACCGATATTACAGAACGCAAACGCACAGAAGAAGCACTTAAAATCAGTGAACATCGTTATAGAGCTATTATTCAAGATCAAACAGAATTGATTTGTCGATATTTACCCGATGGATGCCTCAGTTTTGTTAATGAGGCTTATTGTCGCTACTTCAATAAAACGGAAGCCGAATTAATCGGTTATCAGGTGATTCCTTTCTTATCTGATGAAATGCAGGATGTTATCCGAGAGATGATGGATAGTTTGAATCAGGAAAAACCTGTGGTAGAAATGGAGCATTGCGTGACTGTTAATGGTAAAGAACGTTGGCAGCATTGGATAGGTCGTGCCATGTATGATGATAATGGCAAGCTGTTTGAATACCAAAGCGTAGGACGCGATATTACTGAACGTAAACAAGTTGAAAAGGAATTGCGTCGTGCTAAAGAAACAGCTGAGGCAGCGACTCTTGCCAAAAGCGAGTTTTTGGCTAATATGAGCCATGAGATTCGTACCCCCATGAATGGGGTTATTGGCATGACAGAATTACTTCTTAATACAGAATTATTACCTGAACAACGTGAGTATGCTGAGATTATTCACCAATCAACAGATGCACTGCAAACCATTATCAATGATATTCTTGATTTTTCTAAGATCGAAGCCGGGAAGTTATCTTTAGAACCCGTCGAATTTGATTTAGAAACTTCTGTTTTAGAAGTCATTCGCTTACTTTCAATGACTGCTGAAGATAAGGGCTTTGAGTTAATAGTACGTTACGCGCCAAGCGCACCACGCTATTTTATTGGTGATGCCGGACGAATACGTCAAATACTGACTAATCTTGTGGGTAATGCCATTAAGTTTACATCCAATGGTTATGTATTGGTTGATATTGATTGTCGAATAGAAACCTCAGAATCCGCTGAAATGCTCTTCCATATTGAGGATACCGGTATAGGTATTTCATCTGATAAATTGAGTACGATTTTCGATAAATTTACTCAGGCGGATTCGACACCGACTCGTCAATTTGGCGGAACGGGTTTAGGTTTAGCTATTAGTAAACAACTTGTCAAATTGATGAATGGTGAAATCAGCGTTGTGAGTGAATTAGGGCAAGGTTCTACTTTTAGTTTTGCTTTGCCATTGCCACGCATTATTCACGAAAAAGTTCAGTCTTCAAATATTGCTGAATTATTCATGGAATCAGATGCTTCACATTTCCAATCTTTGCAAGATACACGAGTTTTGGTTGTTGATGATAATTCTGTGAATCGAAGAATTTTGATAGAACAGCTTGAGGGTTTTAACATTCGCGTTCATGCTGTGGAAAGTGGGAAATCCGCTTTAATCGCTTTACGAAAAGCGCAAAAGCAACAAAATCCTTACTGGTTAGCTATTATTGATTATTTAATGCCTTTCATGGATGGAAAGCAGTTAGGTGGATTGATTAAACAGGACGCTGAAATTAAGAATACAATGCGGGTTATGCTTTCGTCTTCAAGCTATCAACAAGAAAATATTCAATTACAAGAAGCCGGTTTTTCAGGTCTTTTGCTTAAACCTCTATCACAATATAAACTACAAAAAACGTTGTTAGCCTTACGAAATGCGTTTGAACACCCAGAAAAATCACTGGAATTTATCACGATGGAAAAAGTGAATAAATTTCAGCTAAAGCATCCCCAAAAAATCTTTCCTAACTTGCCCGTGTTATTGGTTGAAGATAACGAGGTCAACCGCATGGTTGCCGTCACTATGTTGGAACAATTTGGTTGCAAAGTGACTCCAGCAGTGAATGGGCTTCAAGCAATAGAAAAGTTGAAACAACAGCATTTTGAAGTGATTTTTATGGATGTACAAATGCCAGAAATGGATGGTTTTGAAGCGACGCAATTTATTCGGGAGAATGAAGAGAAACAGGATGCTTTTAAGGCACCGCATCATATCATTGTTGCTATGACTGCTAATGTGATGCAAGGTGATGCGGAACGTTGTTTAGCGACAGGGATGGATGATTATATTGCAAAACCGATCTCTTTAGATGGTATTTTTGAGATACTTAATAAATATTGTTCTTCTCATAAGACACTGGCAAATTCACTCAAATTGGATTTAAAACCTCCCATTCCCTCACAACAGAATGCAAATAGTCAAACATTCCGTTTTCTGAACAAAGCCCGGATTTCACCTTCTAAGAGTGATTTCAAAGACATTATTCCTTCATTTAAGCAAGGAGGGAATATTCGTTCTATCAATCTCCGCCAGTTTTCTCCGCCATCAAAGAAGGATTTCAAGGAAAGGAAGGAGATAGGAAAGCAGAAGAATAAAATATTGTTAGTGGAAGATACGCCTATTGGTTGTATGATTGCAACCAATATGCTTGAAGATATGGGATGCACTATCGACATTGCTAAAAATGGAAAACAAGCTGTAGAAAAATGTGTTGATAACGATTATGAACTGATTTTAATGGATATAATGATGCCTGTGATGGATGGCGTAGAGGCGACAAAAAAAATACGCCAAATACATAGTCAACTCCCGATTGTTGCGACGACTGCCAATACTCATCCTGTTGACATTCAACGTTATTTTGCAGCGGGTATGAACGATTGTTTGGCGAAACCTATAATAATAGAGCATTTACGTGTCATCGTCGAAAAATATACCTCTTGTGCTATACTGAAGAATGATGAAAAGAAGAACGATTCAGTCAAAGCAAATAATGATCCGCTCGCTGCTCAGTCGAAGCGTTCAGCAGAATTGACTGAAGAGTCAGATATTTTATCATTAACAGATTTACCGATTTTTGACGTTGAACAAGCTAAACGTATAGCAGTTGGCAAATTAGAGATTTTGAAAAAGATTATTGATAAATTTACACAAGATGTTCCTAAACAAATCGAAAAATTGCAAACGGTGAAAGGAGGAAATCAGAAAGAGATAGGGCGTTTAGCTCACTCTTTAAAAGGTAGTGCGCGAAGTGTGGGTGCTTTACGTTTAGGTGAAGTGGCTTGTCAGATAGAAAAGATGATTGAAGAGGGGGATTCAGCACAAGTTGAAGCATTACTTAATACCTTGACTGATGAGTTTGCCCAATTACACTCTTTATTGGAGAATATAAAATTGGAAACTTTGTTCTAATGTGCCGATGATTTTTTTTTCACACTAACCCAAAATTTGTCCTTAAAAAAACGTAACGACTCAGGTACTATCCAATATGAAGTACAACAAGTACAACGGATTAGGGAATGAAACGGATGGATTCAAGGTTAAAATTTCGGAGACACTGTTCTAAGTTGTCTTCCTCTGATTCTCAATCCGTTTAATTCCCTAATCCATTATGTACTACGTTAAGTACTGAAGCATAAGTTTTAAGACTTTTTGGAGTCCAACGCTTCAGCTTTGGCTGTGACAAAATGACTCGCGATCAAAGCTAAAGCGTTGAACTCCATAATATCTGATAATTTATGCTTCAGTACTTAATGAGGCACTACCTGAGTCGTTACAAAAAAATTTGTAACTACTCAGCCCCCTCGTTCCCAAGCTCTAGCTCTCATCGTTATACATAAGTCAAAATGTCATAAAATGTAGGGTGGGTAGAGCGAAGCGAAACCCACCATTTTCGGCGATGTGGTGGGTTTCGCT
>JAGLHR010000779.1 GCA_023143415.1 Thiomargarita sp.
TTAATTTGTGTAACGACTCAGGGCAACCATAAAGGATTGCCCCTACCACATTTCAGCCTAAAGTTTTTCTTCAAAAAACTTTAGGCTGAAATATTCTTAGGAACATGGACGAAAATATTCTGATGTAGGGGCAATCCCTTGTGGTTGCCCTGAGTCGTTACAGTTTTTCTTCAAAAAACTTTCGGCTGGAATCCTGTTCAAAATCCTTTGGCGAACCTATTATCAAATATCACAACCAAATAGACTGAATATTATAATGGTAAGTCACAGTCGTTGGAATGGTTAAAATCGCCCTTTTAAAAAAAAGTTTAAAATAGGTCTTGATTTTCAAATCTTGGCTCTTATATATAAGTTATCGGCTTTGCTGATAGGTGTTTTTTTGATGAGACAGTGGAAGTTGCTCAAAGCACCCTACGCTCACTCGTTTTTTTTTAATTAGAAGATATATTCAATTAAGGAGTTTAAAAATGAAAAACGAATTTTTAACAAAAGCAAAAGAAAATATAGAGGCAGCCACATTATTATTTGACAATGAGTTATATAATGACTGTGCCAATCGTACCTATTACGCCGGTTTTCATGCCGCAATAGCTGCCTTAGCGAATATTGACATAGATACTGTTCATAGCCATGAAGCAACACAGGCTAACTTTGTAAATGAATTGATTCGTAGGCGTAAAGTCTATCCAAATGACTTGAAATCCTACTTAAAAGATTTACAAGATGTTAGAAATGACGCAGATTATGGACAAAAATCGGTGTCAAAAAAAGTGGTTTCGCGAATGTTAAAAAAAGCGAGTCATTTTGTTGAGCTCATCACACGAAATATAGAAAAAAATGATTAATTTTAAGATAAAATAGATAATAACTACTCCGCCTTGAAATCAATTTCAAGGCGGAGTTACAATAGATACAAAATAAAATGGATAAATTGAACTCATCACATTGGAGGTAAAAAATGATCAATTTTAAGGTAAAAGAGTTAAGCCATAAACTGTTTGAAAATCTCAAACAACAATTTCCCGAAATAGAATTAGTGGATATTACAGAAAGTCCGGTTTATCAAAATACTATCTGGGTGCGTTTGATTATGCCAGATGATGAGGATCGGGAGATTAATTTAAGAGAAATGTCTAGTGAAATTTGCACAGACATTTTGTTGGACTATGGTTATAGTATTGGTATTCTTTCTGCCGTCAAGTCTTCAAATGGGTTGTCTCAAAGTCAGCTTATGATGCGTACTATGCACAGTTAATTTGGAAAATGTGCATAAGGTAGAGCGATGCTATACTTGATTCCGCCGTTTTTTTTTTGTTCCCAACGAAGACGTTGGGAACGATGAACAATCATTGAAAGGTTAAAATCGCCCTTTTAAAAAAAAGTTCAAAAGTCGGTCTTGATTTTAAAATATTGGCCCTTATATAATAAGTTATCGGCTTTGCTGATAGGTGTTTTTTTGATGAGGCAGCGTGGAAGTTGCTAAAAGCACCCTACACTCACTCGTTTTTAATTATGAGGAGAAATACGATGGTAAAACTGAGGGGCAGATTACGCGCCGTACTTTTGATGGCTATGATAATGGGGTTGCCTTGGTTTCCTGTTGCTTGGGCTGACTTGGATGATGGGTTAGTTGCCTATTATCCGTTTAATGGTAATGCTAATGATGCCAGTGGTAATGGGAATGATGGCACGGTTAATGGTGCTACCTTGACTGAAGATCGGTCTGATAACGCTGATAGTGCTTATAATTTTGATGGCACAGATGATTATATTAAGATCAACAAAAATGTTCTTTTTGAAGTTTCAAGTTTAACTATAAGTGCTTGGGTTAAATGGAAAGGTAGCACTCCAAGTGATCACCATGCTATTGTGTCTAATTATTCCGGATACCAAAATGCCTCCGATGAACTACAACACTATGGATTAAGAATAGCAAAACAAAGTAAATTCAGTGAATTTTTCTATGATGACGGTAGCCAATGGGATGACGTGAATGGTAACTCAAATATAGGTGATGGAGAATGGCATTTTATTGCGGGTATCCTAAATAGTGGCGTGGATGCCAAAATTTATGTAGATGGACAGTTAGAAAACACTGATATCGACAGTATTCCAACTTCTATTTTACCCTCTGGTGATCTATACATTGGTAGAGATGGTACTGCTGAAGCCGAATTGAGATGGAATGGAGCTATTGATGATGTCCGCATTTACAACCGCGCCTTATCCGAATGCGAAATCAAATCACTTTACACAGGCAAAGACGAGTGCGAGTCCAATTTGATAGAACTAGCCAACTTCACAGCAACCCCAATTCAAAATGACATCCGTTTAGACTGGGAAACCACTTCTGAAGTCAACACGGCTGGTTTTTTCATTTGGAGAGGCACCCCATTGGCAAATGGGAAATGCACAAATAACGCTTCAAATTATAAGGATATTCTGCAAATGAGTTTTGACAACGCGAGGGGTGATTTATCATCAGGAGCCACCTATTCTCGTACAGACTCTAATGTCACGTCTGGAAGCTACTGTTACCTGTTAGAAGAGGTTGAATTTGACGGTGATCGTCAATTCCATTGGGACT
>JAGLHR010000078.1 GCA_023143415.1 Thiomargarita sp.
GTGCATGAAATAAATTCGACAATGTTGAATCAGACCTGACAGGTTTTGGAAACCTGTCAGGTCTAGTCGTCGATATTATTTCATGCACGTTCCTTAACGACTTATCGTTTCTGTTGAGAAATCAAGTTTCTTCAAGTGGGCATTCTGAAACAGTGCAACTTACACAGAATAATGGAAGACTAATGATTAAAAATACACCTATCCCAACGGAAATTAATTTACATCAAAAATCCTGTCTTTTAGAACTCACTTTTGACAATGGTGAACATTATGAATTAACCTGTGAATATTTACGGGTTTATTCCCCCTCTGCCGACGTGCGTGGACATTCAGCCGAACAAGCCGTTTTACAAGTGGGCAAAGCGGATGTCAAAATCGACAAAATTGAACAAGTCGGTACTTATGCTATACAATTGTTTTTTGACGATAACCATGATACCGGTATCTATTCATGGGAATGGCTATATCATCTCAGCAAAAACCACGATAAACTGTGGCAGGAATATTTAGAACAAATGGAAAAAGCAGGGCAGAAACGTGCGCCGGCTCCCGTGAATTAAACTGACGAGGTTTCAGTTTTTTGAAGAAAACTGAAACCTTGAAATCTATTCCACAGGTTTAAGAAATCCGATTTTTTGAAAAAATCGGATTTCTTTTTCAGTTTTATTCAGAATAAGGGAAATTCAGGAATAGTTTCATCAATTTTCTCCATTAAATCAATGGTTTGTTCTAAAGCGGCTAGGATATAAAGATAATGTTTGCAATCATCATAGCTCAGTTTTCTGCCCTTTCTGTCTTTGAGCCATTTGCGGCAGACTTGGTAGCCGCCGATGTGGAATTGCCAAACGTTTTCTTTGACGTGATCAAAGTATTGCGTTTTGTTGATATAGACTTTTTCGTCTTGGTAAGTGATTTTATCAACAAGGTTATTGCCTTCGATTGGATATCCGCTATCGCTATCAATATCGGCTTCCATCAAGTGGATGGTAACCAGTTGTTTTCCCAAATTGGCGAGTTTTTGAAATAGCGTTTTGTCACTGGTTAATGGCAAACGCGGAAAGTCGATTTTGAGAAATTCGGCATAGCGTTGGCGATAAGTTGGGCTGTGGAAGATGGCGTACAGGTAGTGGAAGATATCTTCTGGACCAATTGTTGTTGCTAAATCGCCTGTGCCGTCGTCTATAAATTTTAGTTTTAGGCGAGTTTCTACGTCTTTGATGAAGTTGGGGGAGAAGTTGGGTTTTCTCTTTGGTTTAGAGTTGCCATTACCGTTTATAAACTCGTCTTTTTCGGTTGGGTAGATGTAGAGAGGGAAAATATAACTACCACCTTTATTACTTAAAGTGGTTCTGAAATCGGATAAATAACTAGAAACAAAAGTATGCGTAAAAATTCCTTCGGCAACCTGCCTAACAGTAATTAATCCCAAATTTTCTCCAGCCAATATCTGTTGCATCACGTTAGTTCTTGGCCGACAAATAAATCCTTGACTCTTACCAGTGTAATAAGTATACCGCTTATCAAAAGGGCGATATAATATAGGGGTAACATAAGAACCGTCAACATCGTGATTCTTAATATCCTCTTGAGCTAAATGTACTTTCCAATCCTGTGCGTCTTTACCCAATTGGTATTTATCTCGCGCCTGTTCTGGTTCGAGGGAAACAAAATCTTTTACCGTTTCCATAACCGCTTGCCGTGACTTATGGATAGTCAACTCATCCCTAGCAGTAACGATACCAGCAGAATTAACTGGCATCATCTCAGTCACTTTCCAATACGGCTCATATTCATCTCGCAAAGTGATGTCTTGCGGAATGAACAAATAAAACGGCGAGGAAGGTTTTAACATTTCCCAATCTGTCGTTTTCACATCCTGCTCTTCTAGCCAAGCATATTTACCCTCACGCTTTCCCCATAATTCGGCATGAAATATCTTAGCAGGTTTTTTACTCTTTTTACCGAATTTGACAAAAATGCTAATCGCCACGCCCTGCTGAATATCAAACACATTTTTATCAACACCTCCGTCTGGAGATTTCTCTTTCTTTTTAGCATTACCATGTAAATCAAGCACATAGATTTCATCGAAATCCTGCATCAACGCTTGACGCATTCCACGAAAAGTCGGATTATCTAAATAGCCATGATTAGTGATAAATCCTAAAATACCATAACCAGTGGTATCAATTCGCCATTGAGCAAAACGGATAAATTTGACGTAATCATCTTGCAACCATTTGGGATTTCTTTCATTTAATGGCTTACCATCCACTTGAAAATAATTAGCGGTTTTTTCTCCAAGTTGACGCTCATCAACCCCCTTGAGTAAATTATTCATCCATTCGCCAACATTAGCCGAATGCCCAGAATAAGGCGGATTCCCGATAATCACCATCACCGGCGAATCTTGTTTAACATCACTTGCCGCCCGCCCTTCATTAACTAACCATTCTGCAAAGGGCAAAGTCGGCGTACTGCCTTTCTCAAAAGCATCTTCCAAACTATTGGTTAAAAAAATCCGCAGTTCATCCGAATCAAACTCATAACCCATTTCTTGCAATTGCAAACCGAGTTTCGTATGGGCGACGGTATAAGGAGCCATCAACAACTCAAAGCCATGCACACGCGGCAACAAATGTTCATTGACATAAGATGACCACATTCCCTTGTTTTTCAAGAACTTAGAATAAATTTGATTAAACACGGTATATAAAAAAGTTCCCGTTCCCACAGCAGGATCCAAAATCTGTACCTTATGCAAACCCGACTCCAAACGGCTACTATCGGCTAAACCATCACGCAACTTAAACTGCTGTTTCAATAACAAATCCACCGAGCGCACAATATATGACACCACTGGTTCTGGCGTATAATAAACCCCGCGCATTTCTCGCAGATTCGGATTATAATGCTTCAAAAATGTTTCATAAAAATGCACGACGGGATCTTCTTGGCGAGTTCGCTTGCCAAAATCGGCTAAAATGGCGGCAATGTCAGCATGATTTAATATCGCCACTAAATGCTCAACCGCCCATATTAAACGCTCATCTAATTCCACTCCAACAATTTGACTGAACAAATTCCGCAAAAACGGATTGGTTTTTGGCACATAATGCCCGGCATGAATCCGCGAAAATGGCTGCCCTAACGGTGCGCTGCACTTCGCCGCAAATAAACCATAGCACACCGTTTGAGCGTACATATCCGCAAATTCTGCCACCGTCAAGCTATCCATTAACACCTTGCGAAAACTGTCAAACTGATGATGCAACGCGCCGGTTTTTTCTTGCTGATAAGCCTTAATAATTGAGTCACAAATCAAACGCGCCATTTTCGCCATTCTTTCAGCTAACTCTTCTGGATTGCCTATCGTGATGACTTGAGTATGAACAAAGGTATCAAGCAACTGCACAAAAGCGTCAAACGCCGCTGGCAACGGTTTTAAAATACCGGCTTTATTGATTTCTGCCAATCGTACCGTCATTTGGGGTTGATACTTGCCTTCTATAAACCAACGAAACTCTAAATAATCAGTGAAAATAAAATTATGCAACGAGTCTAAATAACGTTCCAGTTGCTCTGTTTTTAACGCATTATCTAAAGAGACACCAATATCTTTCGCTTCGATATAACCTAATGGCGCGTTATCGGCTTTGGGATCAAGTATCACTAAATCCGGCGAG
Source organism: Thiomargarita sp. (assembly GCA_023143415.1). GTDB lineage: Bacteria > Pseudomonadota > Gammaproteobacteria > Beggiatoales > Beggiatoaceae > QNES01. Next base: position 3,687 of record JAGLHR010000078.1, read on the forward strand.
CCACACTCAATACGTTTTGGTTCATTAATAATATGAATTGTTGATTGTAATGAAATTAACAAATTTTGCAGAGCGGCACGATGACTATGTTCTTGGGAAATATCGGTATTGAGATTGGTTTGAATTTGGGTAAGATATTGATTGATTGGGTTATTCATTTTTACTAATCCTATAAAATTATATTTTCTGCACGTTCCTAAATTGATCAAGTTTTGGCTACCCACTTCTTGATGATAAATTTTGATTAAAGCACTTGTCACCATTCACCATTAATAATTCACCATTAACAAAATATGAAATTAAACTCAAAAATTCCAAATACCCCATTAGCCGAGAAATGGACAAAATATCAATTCGACTTAAAACTCATTAATCCCGCCAATAAACGAAAGTATGACATTATCGTTGTGGGTACAGGATTAGCAGGGGCATCAGCCGCAGCCACTTTGGCAGAACTCGGCTACAATGTCAAATCCTTTTGTTTTCAAGACAGTGCCAGGCGAGCGCATAGTGTCGCTGCCCAGGGCGGCATTAATGCGGCTAAAAACTATCAAAACGACGGTGATAGCGTTTACCGATTATTTTACGACACCATCAAAGGCGGCGACTTCCGTGCCAGAGAAGCGGATGTTTATCGACTTGCCGAAATCAGTAATAATATTATTGATCAATGTGTCGCACAAGGCGTTCCCTTTGCCCGTGAATATGGCGGCTTATTAGATAATCGTTCTTTTGGCGGCGCTCAAGTCTCACGGACTTTTTATGCCAGAGGGCAAACAGGGCAGCAATTACTATTAGGCGCGTATTCTGCCCTCAGCCGTCAAATCGCTCTTGGCAAAGTGCAAATGTATCCTCGCACAGAAATGCTAGATTTGGTTATCATTGATGGCAAAGCGCGTGGAATCGTCGTTCGTCATTTAGAAACGGGCAAAATAGAATCGCATAGTGCTCATGCTGTTTTACTATGCACAGGCGGTTATGGCAATCTCTACTTTCTCTCAACAAACTGTATGGGCGGCAATGTCGGTGCGGCTTGGCAAGCGCATAAAAAAGGCGCGTTTTTTGCGAATCCCTCTTTTACCCAAATTCATCCGACTTGCATCCCTGTTCATGAAAGACATCAATCCAAACTCACTTTAATGTCTGAATCTCTACGAAATGATGGGCGTGTTTGGGTACCCAAAAAAGTCGGTGATAAGCGCGTTCCCCATGAAATACCCGAAGCAGAAAGGGATTACTTTTTAGAAAGAAAATATCCCTCTTTTGGTAACTTAGTTCCAAGAGATGTCGCTTCTCGTGCCGTTAAACAAGTTTGTGATGAAGGGTATGGGGTAGGAACGACAGGGTTAGCCGTTTATCTGGATTTTAAAGAGGCTATCGATAGACAAGGGGAAGAGCGCATCAAAGCAAAATATGGCAACCTCTTCCAAATCTATGAGAAAATCACCAACGAAAACGCTTACCAAGAACCGATGAAAATCTATCCGGCTGTGCATTACACGATGGGAGGGCTTTGGGTAGATTACAACTTAATGACAACGATTCCCGGTTTATATGCCTTGGGCGAAAACAACTTTTCAGAACATGGTGCAAATCGTTTAGGGGCAAGTGCATTAATGCAAACACTCGCAGAAGGTTATTTTGTCCTACCACAGACTATTGCCGATCATTTAGCTGAAATGCCCTCGGATAAAATCCCAACCGATCATCCCGCTTTTAAGGAAACGGAAGAGGAAGTCAAAACGGCGATCAAACGATTACTTTCACTCAAAGGGGACAAAACCGTTGATGAATACCACAAAGAATTAGGGCTTATTATGTGGAATTACTGCGGCATGTCACGCAATGCAACGGGTTTAAAAACCGCGCTGGAAAAAATAAAAGCCCTAGAAAGTGAATTTTGGGAAAACCTCAACATGGTTGGAACCAATGACGAACTCAACCAAACTTTAGAAAAAGCAATGCGCGTCGCAGACTTTTTTGAAATGAGTCCTCTCATGGTAGAAGATGCCCTACAGCGCAACGAATCCTGTGGCTGCCACTTTCGAGAAGAATACCAAACCGAAGAGGGTGAAGCGAAACGCGACGATGAAAATTACGCCTTTGTCGCCGTTTGGGAATACAAGGGTAAAAATCAACCCGAAATTCTCCACAAAGAGAAATTAGTCTTTGAGGAAGTCACCCCGACTCAACGAAGTTATAAATAGTCAGGTAGGGTGGGCAACGTGGTTGCCC
>JAGLHR010000780.1 GCA_023143415.1 Thiomargarita sp.
TTGCACGAAAAGGACTTTGCCCACCCTACATACTAACAATAGGAATCCCAATATTGTTCCACATCTTGCTTTATTTTTTGAATGGGAGGGCATCTTTTCAAAGAAATTAAACAATACATATATCCGTCATTCATAAGCGTTTTCCAATCAATATTTTTGATACGATTATTATATTCATTTTTTTTATCTTCTAATATTTTCATTTCTTCCTGCGATTCCAACTTTTCTTCCTGCAATTTAAACCATTCTCTTTTTTCTTTTCGATAATCGCTTATCACTTTACCCATCATTATTTTGGCAACACAGTCATACATGATATGTCCATTCAAATACCAATAAGTCTCTTCTTCTTTTATATTCAACTCAGATAAAATGCGATCTATTTGACTTAAATCAATATTACTGTGCTTTTTCTTGATTTGATCTATCAAATGAGAAACACGATATTCTAATTCTGTAATGACATCATTAGCATTATCAGCAAGATCAATTTCATTTGATTTAATACAAAAAACGGATTTTAAATTTTTTTCTGAAATAAGCGGTTCAGAAATGACATCAGGTTGTTTCCTAGCCATCTGCTCAAGTTTTTTCTTTTCAAAATACAAAAGATAACGTAAGAGTGGATAAGTGATTTTTGAATAATCCTTTATAAAATTCACGAAAGAAAAACGGCGCGTATTCGTATCAGGATATGATGATTTCTCTACAATACGCGCCAAAGCATCCGGAAAAATCTTATAATTTTCAATTGAATAAGTATAAGTGTGAAAAATATAAGGATGGCTCAATAAGGGTTCGTTTTTGAGTAGATATTCTAAATCACTATCAACACATAATATGAGACTGGCACTGGCATTTTTTAGATTACGTTCAGTTAATACGGTTTGTTTGCCACTTTTTAGATTATTTTCTCTTGAATACGGATAAAAAATAATTCTTAATTCTGGCGCGAACGAATCAAATATATCTTTCCAAAAATGCACATCCTCGATACCTTCCACATAACAGGCAATATCAATATCCAACTGAATATTTTCTGCATTTCTGTCATCAATATCCGGAAAATCATTATCCAGCAAAGTTTTTTCTGCGTTATCAATGTTCAAGTCTTTCATTAAGATTGTCTTGTAATCTCTACCATTTTAGTTATTTTATCTTGCCACCCTTTACTAAAAACACCAGCAGCGTGCGTCACAATAATAAGTTGACAGCTATCATTAAGACTTTGAATAATATCTATTAACTTATGTTGCCAAGCAAGATGTAAGGAAATTTCCGGTTCATCCATTAAAATGATACTGGGCTGATTTTCTTGAATCAGCACATTTAAAAGAATAATTAACATTTGCTTCTCGCCAGAAGACAGTTCATAAACGGAAAAAGATTGATCATGGTGGTTTCTGAAAATAATGGCGTTATTTTTATCAAAATCTATCCGTTTTTTTGAATCAGCAAATAAAGTATTTATCTGTTCAATAAACCGATTCTTATAAAAATGGATGTCATCAATTTTGTCCGTTTTTTCGTTTAATAATTTTTTCAGTTCTTGAAAATCGTTTTCGTCAGCACTTTCCTTAGAAGAAATCTGTCTGATTTTTTCGTCAAAAAACCCCGTGACTTTTTCTGCTAAAATTTTCACTTTGAGCAAGTAACTTTTCCAATCATTCATTAAATGCTTTAAAACAACATCAAGTTCAGTGTTCACACCATTTCGCGCTTTATCACTTTCTGATACATCAAAATCTTCAATAGACGTGTCAAACGTGTTGATATAGCACAGATTAATCACATCGGAAAAAGGAGTCTCTTTTTTCGGAGGAAAAATGTTTGACTGCGTTTTATAAACGACATGATCAGATGGAAGTTTATTCATAGCCTGATGTTGTTTAGACGATTGATTAGAAGAACGTAACTGAGATACCGCTTCTAAATCTTGATCAGCATAAATATATTTCTCGTCATCAAATTCGATTCTAATAGAATCTATTAGATTTTTCGCAATAAATTGCCCATGACTTGACAGGATAAAATTTCTAAGCAAACGTAATAATGTCGTTTTTCCACTCCCATTTTTGCCAATCAATATATTTACTTTGGGATCAAGATACCAGTTAATATCCAGTTCACCAAATAATTTGCTTATTTCTACTTTTTTTATGTGACTCATTTTAGAACCTCAATAATCAAATAACCAATGTCATTATACTGTTAACCGTTAAGTTTTAGACTGCCGTTTTCTGAAAAAAAGTAAAAGTCCAGCTTTTAGCCGTTCAAAGTATAGTCCAATGCCGATTAATTTGTCAAACAACATAAGGTAGATTTTGGTTTAATGCTCTCCATTCCGCTTTGGAAAATGGGAATCCAACGCTTCCGCTTTGGAAAATGGGAGTCCAACGCTTCCGCTTTGGAAAATTGGAGCTTTGGACTCTATAACGCTTTCGATGTTCAAATACAGAATTGCAATCTTCGTCGTAAGCTGGTAAAATTTAATAGATTTAATGATATTTTTTTTATAACGACTCAGTTTAAGAAATCCGATTATTTTCAAAAATCGGATTTTTAAGCGGCGAAAACGCGAATTTTGCAAGAGGTTCTTTCTGAGGTTTCAATTTTTTTAAGAAAACCTAAAATCGACTCGAAACAATTAATCCGTTTATTCCGTAAATCCGTTGTACTATTTAAACGATGAAAATAACAAAATTGGAGGTTTAACGATAATGACTATTGAAGTTAATGGAAAATCAATTCAAACGGATGACGAAGGTTATTTGGTTAATCCAGATGAATGGAATGAAGAAATCGCGAAACAACTCGCGCAGGGAGAAAAAGTGGAAATGACTGAAAAACATTGGAAAGTCATCGGATTTATGCGCGATTATTACTCTGAACACCAGAGTCCTGCTGATGTTCGCCATGTAATAAAGTTCATCGCTAATGAACTTGACTGTGGAAAAAAGGAGGCAAAGAAATGTTTTTTTGAATTTTTCCCTTTTGGTCATGTTCAACAATGCTGTAAGATTGCGGGAATGAGACGACCTAGAATTTGGAGTACCGGTTAGTGATATTGTATCAAAAAACCTGTTTTCCATCGCTGAAATTGCAAGGCTGAAAATTCAAGCAGGCTCAGCTAAACTCTTTAATTAGTCTTAGTCTGCTTTAGCAGACTCGCAGTTCTTAGCCTTGAAATTAATTGATTTCAAGGCTAACGGCTAAGTAGTTAGCAAAAAACTTGAACCTCGAAAACTCACTTGATTTTTAATTCTGAAAAATTTCAAATTCTGAAAATTCTGATTCTAACAAAATGTACAAAAAAAGTAACTACTCAGCCTTGAAATCAATTTCATCCCACCTCTCGTTCCCAAGCTCCAGATATCATCGTTATACAAAAAAAATAAGTATTTGATTTAAATGGTTTTTTCGTAGGGTGGGTAGAGCG
>JAGLHR010000781.1 GCA_023143415.1 Thiomargarita sp.
TTTTACTTGCAGGATTTAGGTAAAACATCAAATACCTGACAGGTTTTAGAAACCTGTCATATCTGATTCAACATGGTGGAATTGATTTCATGCACATTCCTTACTTTCATTTTTTTTCCTGTACAAAGGAATTTTATTATGCGGATTCCTTGGCGACGATTTGGCATTCTCTTATTTCTACTCTTTTTTGATACGCCATCTGCTGCTTTGCCAATCGCACAAGAATATCAAGTCAAAGCGGTGTATTTATATAATTTTGCGAATTTCATCAAATGGCCAAAATCGGCATTTGCCAATCGCTATGCGCCGTTTAATATCTGTATTTTGGGTGATGATCCCTTTGGTAAAGAAATTGATGTGGCACTAGAAAATGAAAAAGTGAATGGACATCGCGTAAAAATACAACGCCTCATCAACATTAAAAAAATTAAGATTTGTCAAATCTTGTTTATCAGTGCTTCTAAAAAATCTCAGTTGAGCGAGATTTTAACTTTTCTTAAACAATATCCTATTCTTACTGTTAGCGATAGTAATAATTTTGTTAAACAAGGCGGAATGATTCAATTTTTTAAGCAAGGTAAAAAAATACGCTTTTATATTGCCCCAGAGACTGCAATGACAGCCGGTTTAAAAATCGATGCAAATTTGCTACTTATTGCTAAAATTGTTCATCGAACTCAAAAATAAAAACCTAATAATTATGTTTAAACTAAAAAACATAAGGGTTGGATGCTTAACATTGTTTTTAGCAATGATGATGCCAAGCTATGCCACTAATGAGGATATAGAACGGCGTGCCCTTATTAATCAATTAAAGAAATTATCTTTGAAAGAGTTAATTGAAGTCGAATTTTTTAATCCCAAAGGGGGATTAGCAGCGCGGAAGGTACAAAAACTCACTCAGACGGCAGCAGCGTTATTTGTGATTACCCAAGAAGATATCCGTCGTGCCGGTATCACTCGCATACCGGAAGCCTTGCGAATGGTGCCGGGCGTACAAGTCGCCAGAGTAAGTGCCAATAAATGGGCAATCAGTGCGCGGGGATTCAATGGATTATACGCCAGTAAATTATTGGTGATGATAGATGGGCGCACTGTTTATACGCCATTACGTTCAGAAGTCTTTTGGGATGTCCAAGATACATTAATAGAAAATGTTGAACGTATTGAAGTGATTCGCGGACCCGGTAGTTCACTATGGGGAGCTAATGCAGTGAATGGTGTTATTAACATTGTCACCAAATCCGCCAAAAAAACTCAGGGCAGTCTGGTAACCACTTATCTTGGTCAGGGTGAAGAACGCGCCATTGTCGGAGTACGACAGGGTGGACAATTAAACAATGATATTTATTATCGGGTTTATGGGAAGTTTTTTGAACATGATCATTTTGTCAATGAACAGGGCGAGGCGCAACAAGATAATTGGCAAATGAAACAGGGTGGTTTTCGGATGGATTGGGGAGCCAGTGAACAGGATAATCTCACTGTACAAGGCGATATCTATCATGGCTTTGTTAAGCAGAATATATCAGTCTTTCAGGAAAAGCAAAATGATTTTGTTGATCTTAATGGTTTGAATCTATTAGCCCGGTGGCAACATGATTTTAGCAATGGCGATATTAGATTGCAAACCTATTACGATCACACACGACGGGATAGATTGATATTGGATGAAATACGGGATACTTATGATCTTGATTTTCAACATCGCTGGCAACCGAATGAAAAACAAGAATTTATCTGGGGATTAGGTTTTCGCTATTCCAAAGATGAAATGGATAATACATTCATTTTAACTTATATTCCTAAAAAACGTCAAGATAAATTATTCAGTGCCTTTGTCAGAAGTGAATTTAAAATCGCGGGGGAGAGTAAACAGCCCGGTTATAAAAGCACTGGGGATTTACGGCTAATTATCGGCTCAAAGTTTGAACATAATGACTATTCCGGCTTTGAAATCCAACCCACGATTCGCCTACTGTGGAAACAGAGTGACAAGCAGATTTTATGGGCAGCCATCTCAAGAGCCGTGCGTACTCCCTCGCGTAGTGATTCAGATATAGAGTACAATACGCTCTCTGATGCTGGTATCATACGAATAATCGGTAATCACGATTTTCAATCAGAAGAATTATTGGCTTATGAATTGGGTTATCGTTTTAATCCAAATTGTCGCTTTTTATTAGATATTTCGTTATTTTATAACAAATATGATAAATTACGCACTGGTGAACCGATTGACTTTATCAGCACACCGCCTACGATCATAATCAAGCCAGACAATCAAATGTTTGGAGAAGTTTACGGGCTAGAATTGTCAGCCTCTTGGGAAATTTTAAAGCGTTGGAAAATGATAGCGACTTACAGTTACTCAGACATACAATTGCATCTGAATCCGACGAGTCGATATTTTGTAAAAGAAATGGAAGAAGACGATACGCCCCATCATCAAGCCACTTTACGTTCACTATTCACTCTGCCAAATAATCTTGAATTAGACACAGCATTGTACTATGTTGACAATGTCTCTAATCAAAATGTGCCACATTATACCCGTTTTGATATTCGTTTAGGTTGGCACGCTTGGAAGAATATGGAATTGAGTTTAGGGGCACGTAATCTTTTTAATAAACACCACCGCGAATTTGGGAATGGGAACAGTATAAGTACGATCAGGGCTAACGAGGTGCGACAGGCGATTTATATGCAATTGAAATATCGTTTTTGATTCTTGAAATGAGTGGGAGTAGTACAACAACTATACCTGAACTAGACCTGACAGGTTTCCAAAACCTGTCAGGTCTGATTCAACATCAAGCTCAAAAGAGCGTATAAATAAACGGCGCAACGGCTGAACCTTGTGTCAACACAATCAGTCCGCCTAATAATAACAACACAATAATAATCGGCGCAAGCCAAAATTTCTTGCGTTCTTTCATAAATGCCCAAAGGTCTTTTAGCAAATCTAACATCAGAAGGGACGCTCCACATGTTGAGGTGAACGGGATGGGGTTAAATTACGGTAACTCTCAGACTCAGATGGCTTATTTTTCATGGCATTTTTCCCAAACAAACGCATGACTAAGCCCATTGGTGTCATAATCAAGTAAAACATGATCGCCAAAATAATACGGGTGTTTATCCAACCTAATACCAGCGCGAAGGACATCCAACCTTGATAGATCCATTTTAAATGTTTGGGGATCAATAAAGCGAATCCCCAAAGCACTCCCGCAATAATCCAAGGCCATTTGGGAAAAGCCAAACTAAATAACCACGGAAATAATAGCCCAAATAAGCCCACAAATAAGCCGCCAGTAATCAATCCAAATTCACGCAATCCTTTTTTATCTGGAATTTCAATAGACATTTTTTTTCAGTTATTCAATTATCAATAATTACCCCTCGTTCCCAAGCTGGAGCTTGGGAATGAGGGGACAATTCACGTTTTCGATCATACTGCATGTTTTTATATTGTCAAGGCTTTGTACAGGACATTTTTTTATAACTCATTGATTTAAATTACTTTCAATGGTTAGAATCAGAATT
>JAGLHR010000782.1 GCA_023143415.1 Thiomargarita sp.
CGCTGTACTGATTCAGACAATTAACTGCATCTTACACTCGCTTTTGGGTAGGGTGGGTAGAACGAAGTGAAACCCACCACACGTTTATCATGTAGAGTTGGTAGTGAAAATCCACCATAACCATGCCATTAGCAAAAGAAACAATAACATCAATTGGGAGATGGTGGGTTTATGCTTCGCTTATTCTACCTACCCTACGCTAGTTAATAATTACGACGATTTTCAGCGAGACACAGCTTTTTGATTTCTGCTGGGCTTAAACGTTCTCGGATACGAGAGTATAGATCAGCTGCTATTGAGTAATTCTTTCGACGAAATGCTTCATTAGCTTGTGGTCTCAATTGTTCGGCAAGAACATCAAGAGCATATTCATTAGACCACTGCTTTCGCTGCTTTTCAAGCATTGAGAAAAATTGAGAATTTCCTCTTAGAGCTTCATCTCCATAGCTCTTCATCAACGAACTTAACTCTCCCAAGCTAGCAGTGACCCCTTCAGGTGTAGTCGTCATTGCATAGCGGAATTGCTTGGCTATTTCCGGAGCAGTGACTCGAATAATTTCTGATATTGCATATCGTATTCCGCACACAGTGATACCAGCCCCGATTTCATACGACTGATGCCCATGATAAATGTCTACTTCAACACGCCCCTTCCTGTAACGAACGAGCGTTGGTAGAGCTTCAATTTCTGAAAAACCCAAAGCATCTAAAAAAATAAAGGCTCGCCTAACCTTTCCTTCAAAATTAAGATTAGAACGATTTGTCGTATCCATGTTCCTCATTTTCTCCATTACTGCTTCTCCATTACTGCTGTGGCATCCAATAGTTGGTCTTTGAATTGAACGTCCAACCTCGATCTTTTAATAAATTCCGTTCAGCGTTAAGAAATTGACCTGCTGTATCACCTGGAGAAGCATCGCGAATTGGTTGCCCTTTGGACATTTCCTGACGAAGCACACCAGAATTTTGTTTCCAGTTTGCTCTTGGATTTCCTTTATCTGGCAGACGACTAAGCAGTGATTGTTCGTTTGGTTTCAAATTTTTTAGGTCTTTGGTTCGACCGATTACAGTGATTTTTCTCTTCGCCGTTTTCATACCAGCACGAACTGCAAGTCCACCTCCTGTTGCGAAGGGAACAAATATAGCCCCAACATCTGCACCTAAAGCAGTAATGTTACTACCAAGGTTACCACACTCCCCAAATATATTGTCTTTGGCTATGCGATAGATATCATAAGCAACAAACCCAATGTCCGCTATAATATCAAAAAATGTTCCTTGAGGATCAATCAAATTAACAGGATCATTCACCACATACCCATAAAGGTTAGTATCCCCACCATCAAACAAAATCGGGTCTTTAGTAGTCCACCGTCCAATCTCAGGATCATAATCCCTAGCCCCAAAACGTACTAACCCAGTCTCATGATCATAAAGTCCACCCGCAAACCCAAAGGGCTGAAATCCCTGATTAGTATCATCAGTGACATTCCCAAACACATCATAATCCATACGTTGAACAACTGTACCATCACTGATGTCAACCACCAACCTTGGACTACCCAAATGATCACTCAAGATACGATAAATCTTCTCACCTTTGAGCATATAATCTGGCACATTGGCTTTAGAACCATAGACAAACCGCGTCACTACATCACCAATAGCGTCTAATTCAGCAATCGGATTTAAGCTACCTTGATACAAAAAGCCCTGTGTAAATTTACCATCAACCCACTTACCAATCCGGCGACTTCTAGCGTCAATGATATATTCAATCTTTTTATCCGCCAATGTAACCGTTCTGAGATTGCCAAGCACGTCATATTCATATTCCGTGCTGACACCACCACTGTCTTTACTTTTAAGTTCTCCATTTTTTGTGTACTTATAAACAGTATCGCCATACTGAACTAAACGATCTTGTTCATCATAGCTGCCTTCAAAAAAGCCATTACTGGTATCAGCACTCAAGCGATTGCCATTGCTGTCATAGCTATACTCATTAGTGACAGCACCGTCTTCAGTGACTTCCACCAAACGCCCAGCTTTGTCATAGCGATAAGCGTAAGTGATCTCATTACCTTCTATGATTTCGACTTTTTGAGTAATTCGCCCCAATTTGTCATAGCTGTATTCACTCTGGTAAAGCGCGGACTCTTTGTAAGCGGCGGTTACACTTTCTATTTCCGCAAAGCGATTATAAACCCGTTCTGTGGTCAGATCGCCCAAATGGGTGTCCGTCAAAAAGCCAGTTTGCGGGTGGTAATCCAAAGCCAAGAACCCGGAACGGATAAGCAAACTATCGGTATCATATTCATAATTAACTGTATATCTACCGTTTACCTGACTTGAAGCAACCCGAAAATCGTTGTCATACGTCAGGCTTACCCTTCCAATTACTGGATTTCCCGCTCCCCAAGTTTCGGACAAAGCCAAAGAACCATCGTAGGTGTACATTAATATCGTGTCGTCAGGTGACACGATACTATTAAGGTTTCCAGTCTGAGCATCATAGTGATAGTTAAGTTGACGGTTGGGCAGAGTTATCGCGTTCAAGCGTCCTTTTTCCGCATCATAGTCGAACGTCACCACACGATCATCCGGGCGCGTGATCTCAATCAGTTGTTTATCTAAGTTATACTTGTACTCTGTTTGCGGTTCAGACACATCGGCCAGTG
>JAGLHR010000783.1 GCA_023143415.1 Thiomargarita sp.
AGGCTAACCGCTGAGTAGTTACCTTTCAACTATTAAAACTATGATAAAACACATTTCGTTTTTATTACTTGCTTATTCTATCATTACGCCATCACCGACTTTTGCAAATGATGATTTAACGTTAAACGATGGTAGAACGGTGAAATTATCACCCGAAACGCGGATGATTAAACGGAAAGAAAGTATTCCTACAGTTAAGATGGGAGTGATACGGGCTTTTCTTAATCGCCCTCAACTTATCACGGAAGAAGAAATTGAACACGCGCCATCTATTATTGCTAATGTCGAACAATCGTTGTTCTCAACTAAAGGAAATCAGATTTATGTTGATGGGATTAATAATGGAAAAATAGGACAGCAATATATCATAGTACGTTTGGGTAAAACCTATCGTAGCCCTTTAGAAGATGAAGAAGATGAAATATTGGCTTATGAAGCGATTCATCTTGGAGAAGCAATGCTCAAAGTCAATAGTTTGCCAGCTATATTAGAGATCACTTCGGCTGTTGATAAAATTAAACAAGGTGATCGTCTGCTTCCCTTAGAAGAAGATGATTTTCAGGAAGATTTGCATCCTCATTCACCAAAAAAATTGGAAGACGCTTATATCATTAGTGTCGTGGGAGAAACAGCCATTATTTCTCAATATCAAATTGTTGTGATTAACAGAGGCTCAAATGATGGGATAGAAAGAGGTCATCAATTGACGATTTTAAAGGGTCAAGGGCTATTTCAAGAAACCATTGATTCTGTTAATTCCATTAATTCCATTGAGGATGTTGATTCCATTGAATATGAACAAAATCAGTTATTACTGAAACGACGGGCAGGTACTTTACTGGTATTTCGCGTCTATGAACGCATCAGTTATGCCCTAGTCATTTCCGCATTGTTGCCAATTAACTTACTTGATATCGTTACTATCCCTTGAAATTGAATGAATTCGATGTTCAAGCGACAGAAAAAAACTTGAACATCGAATATTGGTTAGCTCTTATTCATGCCCCCCATTTATCGCCTATCAACTTAAACCGTCTCCTCCATTATTTTGGAACCCCACGCAATCTGTTTGAAGCAGATAGCTGGGAATGGCGGAACCTGACAGACGAATTGCGCGGTTATCTGCGAAATCCCGATTGGCTTGCTGTCGAAAAAGATATGCAATGGTGGGCAGCGAATCCGATTCATCATTTATTGACTTTACATCACGCCAACTATCCCCGCCTTCTGCGCGAAATTTATGATCCCCCACTGTTGTTATTTGTACGAGGTGATTGTACGATGTTATCGAATCAACAATTGGCGATGGTAGGCACTCGTTGTTCCAGCGATGAGGGAAAAGAAACGGCTCGAAGATTTGCGGAAGTTTTATCCTATCATGGCTTCACGATTACCAGTGGCATGGCATCAGGTATTGAAAGTGCGAGTCATTGGGGCGCGTTAAACGGAACAGGGCAAACTATCGCCGTTGCAGGATGGGGATTAGCAACCCAGTCTCCAAGTCAATATAATGCGCTTGCACATAAAATTGCGGAAACAGGGGCATTAATCTCGGAATTTCCACCAAATACACCTGCTAAACGCGAAAATTTTCTGCGTCGTAGCCGTATTGTCAGTGGATTAAGTTTAGGAACTTTAGTTATTGATGTGCCAAAATATAGTCATGCTTTAGATACGGTACGCTTTGCTCTTGAACAAGGACGGGAAGTTTTTGCTATACCCGGTTCAATCCATAATCCTTTGGTGAAGGGCTGCAACCAATTGATTAAAGATGGTGCAAAATTAGTGGAAAGCGTGAATGATATACTTGAGGAATTGCAGATTTATATTAAGAAGTAATGTAACTACTCAGGGCAACCAT
>JAGLHR010000784.1 GCA_023143415.1 Thiomargarita sp.
TATGGTTGCCCTGAGTAGTTACTTTAGCCTCGAAATCAATATTTAAGTTTTTTGAATATCGAAAGTAGTTGCTTTCATAAGAACTGAAGCGTTGCGCCAACTCTCGTGGGCAGACTTTAAAGTTCTCGTTGAATAGAAGCGTTATCACAGCCTCAGTCAATGAAGAATAGATGTTCAAGGTTCAAGTTTTTTATCAAAAACTTGAATCTCGAACGGAGAAAATATTAATAATGATAAAGCAGCGTACCTTAAAAAATGTAATTAGTGCCACCGGTGTTGGATTGCATACTGGTGAGAAAGTTTATTTAACCTTAAGACCGGCACCTGCTAACAGTGGAATTATCTTTAGGCGAATAGATTTAAAAGTGCCTGTCTGTATTGCAGCACGTACAGAAAATGTGGGTGATACCCGCTTATCAACGACTTTAGTTAAGGGCAACGTTAAAATCTCGACTGTTGAACATTTATTATCAGCATTTGCAGGTTTAGCTATAGATAACGCCTATATTGATGTCAGTGCCCCTGAACTGCCTATTATGGATGGCAGTGCAGGGCCTTATGTTTTTTTGATTCAATCAGCAGGCATAGAGGAACAAAATGCACCAAAAAGCTATATCCGTATAAAACGCACAGTGAAAGTACAACAAGGCGACAAAATGGCACGTTTTGAACCATTTAATGGTTTTAAAGTCCGGTTTCAGATAGATTTTGACCATCCTGTCTTTAGACAAAGTCCTGGTGATGTTGAAATTGATTTTTCTAAGACCGCTTTTGTCAAAGATGTGAGTCGCGCTCGTACTTTTGGTTTTATGCGTGATATTGAATTATTACGCGAAAATAAATTAGCCTTAGGAGGTAGTCTTGATAATGCCATCGTGATGGACGATTATCGCATTTTAAATGAAGATGGTCTTCGTTATGAAGACGAATTTGTCAGACATAAAGCACTTGATGCTGTCGGCGATTTATATTTATTAGGGCATGGTTTAATCGGTGCCTTCAGTGGATATAAATCTGGACATGAACTTAATAATCTCTTATTGCGTACTTTACTTGCTAATAAGCGAGCTTATGAAATAGTACAATGTGATGATAATGTCACAATACCTCGTTTAAGTCATCTTCAACCTCTTGCAGCCGTTTCTTGATTAAAAATGAAAAATGAAAAGTGCTCAGGGAAAACCGTTGTTGGCAAAATTTCTTTCTCTCATTAAACTGGTGGACGTACTTGAACAATGACTTGATTAATGATAGGCATCAATCCGTTTTGTCGCCATCGTTGCTTGAGTTCGGGAGTGATATAACGTAACCGAGTCGCCCAAAGGGATGAATCGGTGTTCACAACTAACGTTTGTTCTCGTAAATTAGCAATATGACAATGTCGGTTTAATGGAAATGGCAAACTGTCATGAAAAAGTTTTTCGACTTGTTTAAGCGTTTGACTGTGATATGATAAATGGCATAAAATTCCAGATGAATTTGCTAATAATTGACTAAAGGACTTCATTTTAAATTTAATTTAAACAACCAAAAGGAAACTTTATGGATGTTATCTTGATTAGAAAAAACCTTGAGAAAGGTAAACGCAACTACTTAAACCACCCTATTTTCGTGCCGGTGACTTTAGTTTCTATGCTAACTATGGCAACGGTTGGATATTCTGCTTACTCTCATTATAGTGGAGACTCTTATGATCATATTCTTTCCCTGTCTTTAAAAAATTCTTCTTCTGTATTTAATGTGGAAGAAGCATTCTCCGATCACTTTGATGAGTTGACAGAAGAGCGCGTGAATGCTTTGGAAACTAAAGCGGGTCGACTGGATAGATGGGGAGAACAGTTGGTATTGATGAGCCAAACTCAAGAATTAGATATGACTCTATCTTGGGATCAAATCATCATTGAGCAACAACGCGCTGCTCAACGAGAACTTGAAGAAGAACGCGCTGCTCAACGAAAACTTGAAGAAGAACGCGCTGCTCAACGAGAACTTGAGGAAGAACATGCGCTTCAACAAAAACTTGAGGAAGAACGTGCGCTTCAACAGCTTGATAGACAAATTGCTCAAAAGATTGAGGAAGAACGGCTGGCTCAAAAGCGTGAAGAAGAACGTGTTGTTCAAAAGTTTGATGAAGAACGTGCGGCTCAAAAACTTGAGCGACAACTGTTTGCTCAAAAGCGTGAAGAAGAACGTCTTGTTCAAAAGTTTGATGAAGAACGTGCGGCTCAAAAACTTGAGCGACAACTGTTTGCTCAAAAGCGTGAAGAAGAACGTGTTGTTCAAAAGTTTGAGAAAGAACGTGTGGCTCAAAAACTTGAGCGACAATTAGCTCAAAAACTTGAGGAAGAACGTGCGGCTCAAAAGTTTGAGCGACAATTAGCTCAAAAACTTGAGGAAGAACGTGCGGCTCAAAAGTTTGAGCGACAATTAGCTCAGAACACACGTTTTTCAACTGTGCGTTCTAAGCCAGTCCAAATTGCTCAACTCGCTCAACAAAGGGGGCAACAAACAGTACGGACGAAAAGGGCAGATCAAAAAACTGATTTTAGCCTATCGTGGGATAACATTATCAATGATCGACCGTACTTTGCTCAAAGTAAAGAGAGAGGAACAACACAAAGTAAAGAGAGAGGAACAACAATATCGCGTTTTTCGCCAATAGCGGAACTCAAGCGTTCAATCCAAATTGTCTCAAGGAACATGTTGCGGCAATATCGTTCTCGTGTCAAGAGATTACCAGAAGGCTGGCCTTTAGGAAAAGGCCGTGTCTCCTCAAAATTTGGATGGCGTGGAAAACGTATGCATAAGGGCATTGATATTGCCGCGAAAAGGGGAACTCCCATATATGCAGTAGAAGACGGCTTTGTTGAGCGTTCTAAATATCTGCGTGGTTACGGTAATCTGGTTGAAATTAGTCATAGTGAGATGTATTCAACCCGCTATGGTCATAACAGTAAAAATCTGGTACAAGAAGGAGATGTCGTCTTCAAAGGCCAGGTTATTGCATTAGTGGGTTCCACAGGCCGTTCCACAGGCCCTCATGTTCACTTTGAAGTACGACAATCGGGTGTTGCTATTAATCCAATTAAGTATCTGGGTGTCATGGAAAATTTTACGTTGACAGAAAACATCAAGTTATCAGAACACGTAAAATTGTCAAGGAGGTAGTCACCTCGAATAAGGAGGTAGTCACCTCGAATTAAGGGTGTTTATAGGAGTCCAACGCTTTCGCTTTGGAGCAGTTGTATTAAATTGCCAAAGCTGAAGCGTTGGACTCCATCATTTATATTTTAATGCTTTGATTTTTAATAAGTTTTAAAATTATTTTTTATATGACTTTATTGTTGGATAACGAAAAAACTTGATTATCAAGTTTAATCAATCAAATTAGGAGAGCTAACAGATTATGAAATTTAATCCTTGTGTTGGTGAATGTACAGAAACAGGTACGCATTGTAAAGGTTGTGGTCGAAGCCATGAGGAAATTGCGGAAACACGTAAATTGATTAAAGGCTTGGTTACTTTTATACAAAAAATGGAGTATGAAAATCCAGAAAATTTTACACGCGCTGTTGCGAAGAAGGTTTTGTCTAAATTAAATGATGAGTAACTTCATTTTAGGAAATGGGTAGTCTTAGGAACGTTTCGAGGTTTAATTTCAAAAAACGAAAACCTCGAAAATGAAATCAACTCTCCGACTAGACCTGACAGGTTTCGAGGCTAAAGTTTTTTGAAGAAAAACTTTAGGCTGGAAACCTGTCAGGTCTGATTCAACATGGTAGAATTTATTTCATGCACGTTCCTTAGTGAAAACAATTATCTGAATAACTATATAACCTGCCATGTTTTCAAAACATGGCAGATATTAATCCGAAAACTTGAACGTTTGGAAACTACCCATTTCGCTATCTTATCTGATGTCGTTTTTCAGAAGAACTGATGACTTCTTCTGAAAAACAAGCACAAGGCGAAAACCATAACCATAATAGCGAATAGAAGGTCTAATCCAATTACGGTTTGCAGCACGCACATCTCTCGGTTTATTGAACCATGAACCGCCCCGAATGACACGGTCGCTTTGATTATTGTCATCGTTGATACATTCTTGTTCTTGACCTGTATATTGACTTTCATATTTAGAACAAGTCCATTCCCAAACATTACCGACAGTATCATATAATCCAAAGGTGTTCGCTGAAAAAGAACCGACCGGTGCCGTTTCTTTCATATCCCATTGACTTTTACACCCCTGACAATTAGCACGTTGAGTTCCTATTTCATTGTCCCACCAATATTGACGCTCTGTCTCTGCCCGTGCCGCATATTCCCATTCTGTTTCTGTGGGCAGACGATATTTTTTTCCTGTTTGTTCGCTTAACCAAACTGCATAAGCGTTTGCGTCTTCCCAAGACACATTAATCACTGGACGCTTGCCACGTCCCCAACCTTGATCATCGGGTTTATCTCGACCAGTCGCTTCTGTAAAATGATCATATTCTTCAAAAGTGACTTCATATCGCCCCATTGCAAAATGATTCACTGATGTCCAATGCACTGGCTGTTCATCTTTATACCCCCCCTCCTGAACATCTCCCATACGAAATTGTCCCGCAGGTATGACGACCATTTCTGGTCCTAAACTTCCGTCTTGCAATTGATCACGGATGATGTTACCCGGTATTTTAGAACCGGCTTCTTTTAAGGTTTCTTTGACTTGGGCAAGGTATGCTTCTTTAGCAATTATTTGCTGCTTTAGTTTATTGAACCTGTCTTGTTCAACCTCTTTTGCTTTTAAACTCTTTTGGAATTGCGCGTTGGCTTCTTTAATCGTTGTTTGCATGGCAATTTCTTCAGATTTTAATTGCGCTAACTCTGCTTTTTTACTTTCGGCCTTTTTTTCGAGCAATTGTATTTCAATGACCTGTTGTCGTCGTAATTCTGTATGACCATAGATAAAATATCCTATATTGAACATGGTGGCGACGGCAACTAAAAAAATCCACCTCCACTTTCCGCACTTTTTAAACGGTTCAGGCGAACTCTGCAATGAACCGTGATATGATTTAGGCAACATTGCCTCTGCCCATTCTTTGACATTCTGGGGACGGTCTTTTTCTGAAAGTTGTAATGCCCAATCAATACCTTGCAATAAACGCTTTGAATATTTTTTGCGACGCGCAACTTGTGTAATGGGTTGTAAGGGATCGGTTTCGTCGTTTAGCTTGACCACATTAATTCGTGCGGGGGATTCAACCGGTTTTTCTCCACTAATCGCACGATATAACACCGCACCCACTGCATAAATATCAGTCCAAGGTCCTGAAGGGCCTTTAGTTTGATATTGTTCAAATGGCGTATAACCGGGAGTAACAAGTGCCGTGATGCTACGACTGAGGTTACCGATGGCATAACGTGCTGCACCAAAATCAAGTAAAACAGGTGTTTTATCTCTTTCGCGCAAATAGATGTTAGCTGGCTTTATATCTCGATGCAAAAATCCCTTCTCATGAACAGCTTGTAAGCCGGATAAGAGTTGCGGCAAAAAGGTCATTATTTCTGATTCACTCAGTATCTTATTGTTTTTCAAGAGTTCGGAGAAACTTTCGCCTTGCTCATATTCCATAACGATATAAGCGGTATTTTGTCCCTCAAAATAACGTAATACTCGCACAATATTGGGATGTTGAAAGGTAGCCAGTGCTTGTCCTTCATTGAGAAATCGTTTTAAACCCCAACCAAAATTCTTTTTATATTTTTGAAATTTAGGGTGGACACTATATCCTTCTTCTCTCACAGCTAAGTCGCTGGGAAAATATTCCTTAATCGCTACTTGATGATTGAGCTTTGTATCCAGGGCAAGATAAGTAATACCAAATCCACCATGTCCAAGAATAGACTGGATACGGTATTCTTGTAATTGGTAATCTCTTGGTAAAACGTTACGATTTTTAGTTAGAATCATATTTTAATGATGAATGATGAATGATTTTCGAGTTTTTAGTTTTTTGAAGAAAAACTCGAAATGATGAATGGCTTTAAATTTTATTTATATGTTAAAATACTAACATAATTTGAGAAGTTATAAAATATTGTCACTATTC
>JAGLHR010000785.1 GCA_023143415.1 Thiomargarita sp.
AATATCCTTATGAAAACTGACGAAAGTATTCTGATGTAGGGGCAATCCCTTGTGGTTGCCCTGAGTAGCAAACAAAATTAAAACCAAACAAATCTTAATACTCGACTATCAAGTCGAGTAATATTAACCATCCAAATGAAACAACACTCAAAACGACAAAAATACCATCTAAACATCCAGTAAATAATTATTGTTCTTTTTCCTCTTTCTTCTTTCCAGCTTCTTTCGCATTTTGTCTAAGTAGTAGGGTGGGGTGGTGAAAATGGTGAATGGTTTTCGAGGTTTTAGTTTTTTTTTAAAACTAAAACCTCGAAATGATGAATGAAAAAACAGTAAATTAATGTAAGTTATTGTTTTTTAATATAATCTATTTTATCAGTGAATAAAAATGGGATCAACTTTTTGTTAAAAAAGCCGAATTTTCACCACCCCAGTAGTAGGGTCAATGCCATTAAGTTAAGCCAGGGCGAACACGCAGGTTCGCCTCTACAGTCTCTGAATACGTGGATATTTGTAGGGCAGACCTGTATGTCTGCCCTTAACTTAATGACATTGAGTAGTAGGGTAGGCAAGATATTTTTCTTGCCCACCATTTAAGCTGAAGTAAATGTAGGGTGGTTTCGAGGCTAAAGTTTTTTCTTTAAAAAAACTTTAGCCTCGAAAGGAACGAAGTGGAAACCCACCACAACCTTAATATTTAGCCATGTAGGGTGGGCAACGTGGGTGCAACGGCACTTTTTTAATGAGAAAGCCGTTGCACGAAAAGGACTTTGCCCACCCTACATGACTCATTTTCAAATGCCACGTATTCTTTAAAATCAATCACTTACAAAATAAACAAACAAAAACAAGTTAAAAACGTCTGAGCGACAACAACCTGTTTTTTAAGTCTATCACCATTAGACAAATTTCAAATTAAAATGCAAGCGTTTTCACCATTTTTCAATCATTTTCGTGTAAAATCAATAAGTTAAAAATATATCTCAAAAAAATGTATAACGATTCGTTACTACTCAGGGCAACCACAAAGGATTGCCCCTACATCAGAATACTTTCGTCAGTTTTCATAATAATCTGGTTGTAGGGGCAATCCTTTATGGTTGCCCTGAGTAGTTACAACGATTCAAAATAAAATGGACGAAATACTAGTCACAACCTAATTTCCATGTGATTGCCTCAATATCATTGTAAGGTGTTTCAATCTCAACACCTAATACCGATTGGCAACTTTCAATATCCCAAGCATGGACATTCACATCATTGACAGCGTTAGTTGCAAAGAGCAATAGCTCTTCACCTGTTGGGAGAGATAGCATTTCTAAAGCTTCTGTTTGCCCTGGCAAGTTGTCGCAAAACTTTATCAGCTGAGTACCATCCCATCCCCAGAGTTCTCTATTGACAGAACCATAAAGCATATTGCTAGTTTGATTCCAAGTGAGTCCTTCAATAGCAGCCTCCGAAGGCAGGATCAACTCTGCTTCGCCAGTTTCACTGTTAATTTCTATCAAACCTTGACTGTCAGCCCAGCCCCATAAACTACCGTCTGCTCTAAAGGAAATAGCAGAGACTTCACCAAATCCCGTTGAACCAATCTGTGTCAAATCCCCTGTATTGGTATCAACACGGTATAAATAACCATTGGGATGATCGACACTGGGATCGTCACCCGAAGTTGCATACAGTTCCCCCGTCGTGGGGTGCATATCCAAACCTTCAATGTCATGTCCCTTATATAATGGGCCTAACGGTGTTGTCGTATAAACTGTTGGATCAATCGCTGGATCAATCGTAAAAAATTGCGAGTTGTTTAAGCCTTCATCATGTAAAGCATAAAACTCGTAGCTTTGACATACTTCTGAAGAGTCAAAAGTACTGATGGAAATAGTACCCAAAGTAAAAGTCGCATGACCCTGATCAGTGTTATCACCAAAAAATACAAAATCGGGTGAGGTATAAGGATTAAAGGGCAAAGCAGGAGAACTGGCATTGGGATTGAAATTATAATGACGTAATTCACCCGTCAAAATATTAGTCGCATCAGCAACAAGTGTATAGCTATCATCTTGCACTGTTAGGACGTAATGGGTCATTGCACTGATATCAACGTTGACCTCTTCTGCTTCGGTAAAATCTTCTGATTGGGCGAAGATACGGTCAGATGATTCTTCTTGCTTAAAGCCTAATTCAATACCTTTACCATCGTCACTGATTACAAGCACACTAAAACCCGCTCTATTTGCATTGCTGCTTTCATCAGTCACTGCAACATTGAAAGCGACACTAAAGCCGGTAATACGATCCAAGATTGGAAAATCTGAATTGACTAAAATCAATTTTGGCTGAAGTGAAGCCGTTAAAGTATAGCTGGAATAACCAGCATAACCCTTGTTGCCTGAACCCAAATCAGTATTCAAAGAAGGCGTACCTACTCCTGTAGCGGAAAAACCAAATTTTAACGGTACTTCACCATAGCCCAGCCAACGAACCTCTGATACACCAAGCCCGACATTAAAGGGAAATTGGGTAAAACCGGTTTCACCATCATAAAGAATAGTATCTGTTGCCTGAGTAAAACTAGACATGAGGGCTACAGTCGATACAGTTATTACCTTCAAAGTTCTATTTAATTTAAGCATAAAATTACTCCTATCGTTTTTCAGATAAATCAGGTAAATCAGTAAATGTAGTAAATGTAGGGTGGGTAGGAACGAAGTGGAAACCCACCACAACCTTATGATTAATAAAATGATTATCGTATTTATTGATGAATGGTGGGTTTCGCTCTCGCTCTACCCACCCTACATTACTGTTCCTAAACTTTAAAAGTCGTGGAAATGTCTTGCAGAATCTTCTGTATAATAACGGCATCTGTTAAATCTAAGCATTCCTTATCACAGAGATTATCCAAATTTCTCTCACCATTCAATATCTTACGAATAGCGACAACCAACTTCGTCCATCCCTTATTCTCACGCTGTTGCAGCATCGTCTCCAATTGCGTCCTCAGTTCGGGTTTCGTCATGGTTTGGACGACGGCATCAATTAATTGCTGATGCTGCTGTAATTCACCCTCTTTATTGACAACATTGGCTTGTCGTGCCAAACTGCGGAAGTTTTGAGCTTGGGCAGTGTTATTTTGCAAATCCGCAATCTTTGCCAACAGCGTATAGGTTTTCAAAATCTCAGATTCGTTTGGCGCGAGGCTTTTATCAATGGATAAACTGGCTTCCGCAAATTTCAACGCTTCCCCTAAGCGGTGGGGCTGAGTTTGTTGTAGCAATTCAGCGACGTTGCGGAAACCGTTTGACAGTTTTTTCCAATCTCTGATAGACTTGCTACCTTCAATGACTTTGAGATACCAACGTTCCGTTTCTGGAAAATTGCCAAGCGCTTGATTTACTTCAGCTAATTTGTCCCATGTTTCAATTGCAGCGACAATATCTGATTGTGCTTCTCTGATTTGAGCCGCTTGTAAATAAGTTTGTGCCGCAGCCTGCCATTGTTGACGGTTTTGATAAGCAACCCCCAATTTATGCAAAACCTCTGCTTCAGGTTTGGGCATATTTAACGCTTTGAAAAGCGGCTGTGCCTGACGAAAGCGTTGTTCAGCCTCATCTGGAGAACCGTATAATAACGCTAAACTTCCCAATTGACTTTGTATCGCCGCTTCATTACGGGCATCTTTTGTTTCCCGCATAATAGACAAGGCTGCTTCAAAAGCCCCTTTTGCACCGTTGTAATCATTCATCTCTTTTAGAACGGTTGCCAAATAAGTCTGCATTCGCCCTAATTCTTTTCTGACTTTTTGGGATTGCTCTAATTGAGCCAATTCTGTCAACGATTGCCGGAAATAATCTGCTGATGACTCAAATTGCTTTTGTTCTGCCAGACAACGCCCGATCCAGCCCAAGGTAACGCTGTGATAATAATTAGGCGTTTCATCATCAAGCTGTTCCAGTATATTCTCAAAAACAGTTTGTGCCTCTTGAATGCGGTTGAGCCGATAAAGTTGCTCACCTTGACTAGAATTGCCCAAAAACCAGTTTTCATCCACTTGTTTTATCGCATTATTGCCCTGCCCTGTCAATTTTTCCAGATCGCTTTTTATACCAAATTCATTCAAAAACGAGTTGACATATCCAGCAAAGTCGATAGCCCAGTTTGTCTGACTATTCAATGCACCATAGACAGCATTTAGCAAATTGGGTAATTCTTTTCGCTCAATAGCACTGGATTGTTGGGGATTATTCTGTTCCTCATTGTACAAGAATTTGGACAGCTCGTAGTAGCCCTGATGATAACGGGCGGTTAATGCCTGATATTCCGTCGGTGATATCCGCTCCCGCAGCTTAGAAGCCAAACGCGGATGGAAATTAAAGAAGGAAACACTCACGCCTTCTATATTTTCAGGTTGAATCAAACCACTACTTTTTAGAGCTTGCTGTAAGAATTGCCATTGCCCTTCTGGAACGTCAGTGATGGCTTGTAAAACATTTTCAAAAGCCCCGTTTTGAAACAAGCCCATTTTTGGCAGCCACTGTCTATGTGGCTCTAATTTTTCCAAGGCTAAATTGAGCGTTGCCGTCAGTGCCTGTTCTTGAGGGGACATGGAAAGAGGTAATGCCGCCAATTGCGAATTTAAACGCTCATTCAATGCGCCGAGACTGTCATTTTTCAGCTGACAGGCTAAGAGATTGATTGATAAGGGATGATAGTGAATTCGTTCAAGCAGTCTTTCTACTTCCTCTCGTTTTGGCACACCATAAACAGGTTCGGGCGGTAATTGCATTATGGCATCAAAATAGCGCAAGGCCTCTTTTTTCTCCAAATTCTTCAGAGAAAGTTGATGATGTTTTAGGCTGCCATTACTGGGAAAAGCAGCATGATTTTGAGGTTGGCGCGTTATGATAATCAGGCGACTTTGACCGACTTCTGACCATTTTTTAGCCACTTTGAGGAATTGTGAAATCTGACACCCTTTTTTAGGAGTGGGAGTTTCAAGCCCTGTTTGAGAGTTTTCTATCCCCTTATGGGATGTGGCTGAACCAGAGTTTCCATTAAGTTCATTTTGATTAAAAAGGGTTGGTTCCGTCGTTCCCATTTGGGAAAGAGCGGCACCAGAATTGCCATTGGGCAATGTTGGATCAAAAAAGGTTGGATCAGTCGTTCCCGTTTGAAAAGGAGCGGCACCAGAATTGCCATTCTGCACATTTGGATTAAAAATCGTTGGATCCGTTGTTCCTGTTTGAAAAGGAGCGGCACCAGAATTGCCATTCTGCACATTTGGATTAAAAATCGTTGGATCCGTTGTTCCTGTTTGTAAAGGAGTAGCACCAGGATTGCCATTCAGCCCATTTTGATTAAATAGGGTTGGATCAGTCGTTCCCGTTTGAAAAGGAGCGGCACCAGAATTGCCATTGGGCAACGTTGGATCAAAAAAGGTTGGATCAGTCGTTCCCGTTTGTAAAGGAGCGGCACCAGAATTGCCATTCAGCCCATTTTGATTAAAGAGAACGTTATCTGTTGTTTCATTTCCCGTTTGAAAAGGAGCAGCAGAATTGCCATTTTGCCCATTAAAAATGGTCTGTTCCGTCGTTTCCGTTTGAAAAGAAACGGCAGAATTGCCATTCTGCCCATTATTAAAAATGGTTGGTTCAGTCGTTTGTAAAGGAACCGCACTAGGATTTCCATTGAGCAACGTTGGATTAAAGAGAGCATTATCCGTTGTTTCATTTCCCGTTTGAAAGAGAGGTGTTCCCGTCTGGGAAGCGTTCATTTCAATCTGTGAAGCAGGCGAAGCAGGTAAAGAACTGTTAGGATGGATTTCTGCTAACCTATCCAAATTATCGAAAATCAACAAAGTGGGTGTACGGCGCAAAGCCTGAGTCACTGCATCAACATCTAATAAATGTTTACCTAACACTGACGAGATGGTACTCACCGCCATGCTGATCAGATCAACGCCTTGATAATTCGCGAAATCGATATAAACGACACTTTTAAATAAGCCCGTGTTATGTAACCAACGCCCCGCTTCTTGCGCTAAACAAGTTTTACCTTCTCCATCAACACCGTTGATAGTAATACGCCGTGTACCCCGTATTAATCTGCGTTCAATATCCCGCAATTCATCAGTACGTCCAAAAAATTCCGTTGCTTGTCGTTTGGGCAAATTGTTTGATAAAAACTTTGCACGACATCCACTTTTTTCAGGCGGCGGTATGAGTAAAGCCGAATCTGGGGTTTGCTGGTATAATGAGGGCGAAAACCAGTCTTGTAAATGGATTTTAACCCGTTCTTTAAAACGCGGAATTTCGCGTCGTTCAGTCTCTTTGCCTAATGCTAAACGAGCCATGTCAAACGCGGTGCCAATCTGTTGCCCCTGTGTTAAAGCCTTATAAAACCGCTTAAAAAACTTTCGTGTGGCAGGTACTAACATTGAATAGCGCATCGCTAACACAAAGGGAATTCCTGTTGAAGCTAATTGTGCTGCTAGGCTGTCCATGTTTTTATTTTCGCCCGTTTTAGTCTCTCCTTTATAGGCGGATAATATCAACAAAGGAATTTGATGACGATTGAGCAAATTGGCTAACAATTGCGCTGGCACAAAATGAGTATCCCCCTTGTCATTTTCAAACAAGAAGTAACCTGTGTTATTGCCCATCCCAATCGCGGCGGCTTCTGTTTTCAAGCGTTCGGATAGCGTGTTAAAGCCAAGCCTGGCTTCATTCTCTAAAGTACCCGTCTTGTCAAAGAGGCTATGCCCGTTAAAATGCAGAATATCGATATGTGGTAAAGCCCTGTTTTCTAACCTGTTTTGTAAATTATTCAAGGTAGGTGGGCGTAAAAATTCGACGGTGACTCGTTCTGCAAAGCATTTATCCAAGCCATTTAATATCGCTTTTACCTCGGCGCGAGGGTTAATTGCGTCAGTCTGATCCGGATTACTGACAATAAATAAAATATGTAGTTGGTTCTTAGGATTGATAGTAAAAGATTTCTCAGCAGCACCCAACATACGGCGACGGATAGAAATCGGGGGCGTTTCATCAAGCAAAAAACCTTTAGCGGAATACTGTAACAATTCCCAGGGCAATGATAAAATATCGGGGTGTTCAGTAGTGATGGTTAATAAACGGTTTGGCACTTTATTCTCTTTAAACTTTTTAAAGAGATTGCGAGCAGGTGTTTTAGAAAAAACTTTGCTAAACAATGACTTACCCAAAACAGATAATTGCTTTACAATTTTTTCTGCTGTCTCAAAGTCTGTATCTGCGCTGTATTGAGTCGCAAATTGTTCTAAATACCAACGCAGGTATTGTTGCCCTTTGTCAGAAAGGGGCGATGTAAATCCTGATGGCTTCGTTTCTTCACGATCATTCTCATTAATTAAGCTGACTGTGGAGTGTTTTGGATCAGGAAAATGGATATTAAGTGTTAAGGACATTTTGTCTAAACCTTTATGATTGGAGTTCAACGCTTTAGCTTTGGACATTGGGGTACAACGCTTTAGCTTTGGACATTGGAGTTCAACGCTTTAGCTTTGGACATTGGAGTACAACGCTTTAGCTTTGAACGTTTTTAACTCGAATTATATCAAATTGAGATCATAACTTCATCAAAAAGAGTAACAAAGCTAAAGCGTTGTACTCCATAACAAAGCTAAAGCGTTGTACTCCATTTGTATTTCAATATAGGTAACTACTCAGGGCAACCATAAAGGATTGCCCCTACAATATTCTTATGAAGACTGACGAAAATATTCATCGCTGCACACCCTTGTGGTTGCCCTGAGTAGTTACCATCAAACTAAACCTGACAGGTTTTGAAAACCTGTCAGGTTTGAAGCAACGTTATAAAAGTTATTTCATGCACGTTCCTTATTACCGCTTTTGCCGCCGATCCGCAATCCGCTCATCCGCAGTATTACGAACAATAACTTCATATAAAATCGCCTCAGCACTACCCTGCTTGCGTAATACGCGCCCTAAACGCTGTACATATTCACGCTCACTCGCACTGCCCCCCAAAATCACCGCCACTTTCGCTATCGGCACATCAATCCCTTCATTTAATACCCTTGTTGTCACAATCACTCGATAAGTGTTATTACGGAAATCCTCTAAAATCTCTTTACGTTCAGCCGCCTTAGTTTGATGCGTGATCACGGGAATAAGATGTTGTCTGGCGATGCGATAAGCAAAACGATTATGTGCAGTAAAAATCAACATGGATTGATGGCAATGCTCACGCAAAAGTTTATCTAGTATATCAAGTTTACCTTGGGCTTGATAAATAATTTCTTTCCACTTTAACTCTGCCACCTTAGCACGACGCGCATCTGCCTGAAAAGCACTGCGGCGTGTCAATTCATGCCACCATGCAGAACCATGCGTTTCTCGCAAACGATTATCACGTACATAACCCACATAAGTCGCATAAGCTGTATCATAAGCCTTTTTTTCATCTTCATATAAATCAACTCTAATACGCTGAGTGCGATACTCTGCCAACTGTTCCCCTGTTAAATCGTCAATTTTTTTGCGATAAAGTACAGGGCCAACTAATTCATTTAATAAACCGACTTGATCATAAGGATCAAGCGCGTCAAAGAGTTGGAGGTTTTCATTAACAGAAGGTTTTGCTTTAGCATAAGGGGAACGAAAATTATCTTGATTAGGATAAGTCGCCGTTAAACCAAGACGATAGGGCGCAACACACATTAACGCAATTTCATGCCACGACGGCGCGGGTAAATGATGAATCTCGTCAAAAATCAATAACTTAAATAAATTACCCAACTTCTCTGCGTTTGCCCAAGCACTGGGATAAGTTGTGACAGTGATTGGGCAAGCCTCTTTTTCCAAACTATACCAAGCACCAATATGTGTATCAAACGCATTTTCTAAACGAGCATACCATTGATGAAGCAAATCAATCGTTGGTACGACAACAAGGGTACTCACTTGTGTCTGTACGATAGCGCGTAAAGCTAAAACGGTTTTACCTGCACCCGTCGGCAATACGACACTGCCCCATCGATTAGCCGCTATCCAAACATTAAGGGCTTCTGTTTGGTAGGGATGAGGCTCAAAATTATTTTGAAGATGAAGAGATAAAGTATGCCAGCGCGGAATATGATTGCAAATTTTTCGTTCATCAAGCCAAGGGCGTACTATCCGATAATCAACGGCGCGACAACGCCATTTTCCCTGAAGCCACCGAAATTGGGTGGGCGCATCAACACCCTGTGGCACATTATCAATAACAATTGTTCCCCCATCAAAACGGGCGCGTGGTTTTTCTGTTTTAGCTTTAAATGGTGGGCGGGGTTTCTCCCTCATTATGTTTAATTTATTCTTTAAATAGGTTAATGATAATTTATTATCACATAATTATTGACATTTTTTAAATTATCAATAATAAATAGTAATTATGATTTTTATTAAACTCGATGATTTACTCTTCCAAGAATAACTACAAGGATTGTATATAAGATTCGAGGTTTGAGTTTTTCTTCAAAAAACTCAAACCTCGAATGGATTAAAACCGAGTATCACCTCGAATCTTGTCTTTAACCCTATTGTTATTGTTTTTTTTTGTAATCCTTTTTTATATACAATCCTTGTAGTTATTGGGATAATGAGAAAACTTGATCATCAAGTTATATTATTTTTTTAGCCTCTACTCAAATTCAAAATTCTTTAGCGAAGAGATTACAAGTGATGGCTTCGTTTTATTTACTGATGTTACGCACTATG
>JAGLHR010000786.1 GCA_023143415.1 Thiomargarita sp.
TTACTTGCAGGATTTAGGTATAAATATAATTCTAAAAAATTCTGAAAATTCTGAAAATTCTCAAATTCTGAAAATTCTGATTCAAACAAGGTGAAAAATGATTTTCTGGTTCAAAAACCAAAAAAATACGGAAATACAAAAAAATTGAGCAGGGGCGCTGCCCCTACAACCCCGCTGGGGGGGGCACCCCCAGCCCCCCGCAAAAGGGTAAAAGCGTTAAATATCAAAGCGTTATCCTTGCGAGGCGAAACCCCACCTCGGAGCTGCGGTAGTCATGCGAGTTGAGGAGACGGATCGCCGCACGCCCCGTTGATCCGCGAATCACAGGCCGCCGGTTTTCTCCGGTACACCGTTTTTCTTCACCGTTATACTGACTTTCATATTCAGAGCAAGTCCATTCCCAAACATTGCCTACCGTGTCATAAAAACCAAAAGGATTCGCCGAAAAAGAGCCAACCGGTGACGTATATTTCCAACGATCTTTACCTTTTGCTAAACCATCACAACATTTATCCTTACCATAGTTAGCATATTCGTAAGATGCGGTATTTCCCCACCAATACTTACTTTCCGTACCGGCACGAGCGGCATATTCCCACTCAGCCCCTGTCGGCAAACGATATTCTTTCCCGGTTTGTTCACTTAGCCACTCGGCATAAGCGACGGCATCATCCCAAGAGACATTTATCACAGGGCGATTACCACGCCCCCAACCTCTATCATCTGGTTTTTCTCGCCCCGTCGCCTGTGCAAATTTATCATATTCTGCAAAGGTGACTTCATAACGCCCCATCGCAAATTCACTCACAGACACCTTATGCACTGGTTTTTCATCACTATAACCACCGCCCTGAATATCGCCCATCTGAAAACGCCCAGCGGGGATTCGTACCATTTCTGGACCGAAACCACCGTCTTTTAAGCGATCTCGAAACACTTTATCAGGCACTCGTTTCACTCTGGGCTGCACGGGTTCACGTTGATCAATCTGTTGTTGCAAAGCCGCTATTTGACGACGCCACCTATCCGCCTCACTTTCATCACAAGTACCAAAACAAAAATCCTCACCAATCAAAGAGCTTGAACGCCAAGGAATCTGTCGCCCTCCACTGTCTGAATCAACTACAGTCGCCGTTTGCTTAAAAACCTCCTCAATCGTCAAACCGGGGATTTGAATCGTTTTCAGCAAATTTTTGGTATATAAACCATTGCGCCCTTCACCATCAGCCGACTTCTTACCCAAAGCCGTTGAAAAACTAATAATCGTTCCTCTGGGCGCGTGCATCGCCGCCAAACCATCCGAAGAACGAAAATAACTCCGAGAGGGATTATTACGACAGGCATCTAAAATCACAATATTCACCCGACTTCCGGCAGAATCCATGACATCAACAACCCACTGTGCATCAATGGCGCGATACTTCACCAGCCGAGCGTTACGGATTTTTTTCCCAATCGGCACCAAATAATTGCGCTGATCAATCTGAATACCATGCCCTGCAAAATAAAACAAGCCAATGCCATTTTTAGTTAAAGCCTGCCCAAAATTAATAATGGCTTTATCCATCTGCGCCTGATTCAAATCCTGCTTATGTGTCACGGTAAAACCATAAGCCCTTAAAACTCGCGCCATATCAACAGCATCATTTTTCGGATTCGGCAAATCAGCCACACCTTTTGGATAATTACTATTGCCAATGACGAGGGCAATACGTTGTTCCACCGCCACTGCTTTCAGACTGAAAGCGACTATGGCAGAGATTAAAAATAGTCTTGTTAATTTCATGGTTTTTTAACTCCTATAGTAGAGGTAGGGTGGGTAGGAACGAAGTGGAAACCCACCATTTTCAACTGAAAGTAGAGGAAGGTGGGCAAGAAAAGGACTTTGCCCACCCTACGTCACAATGCCATTAAGTTAAGCCTTGG
>JAGLHR010000787.1 GCA_023143415.1 Thiomargarita sp.
CACCCAAACGAAAAACGCTATAAATCTTGGCTCTTTGTACAGGACATTTTTTTATAATTCATTGATTTAAATCACTTTTCATTTTTAGAATCAGAATTTTCAGAATTTAAGAATGAACAGAATTTAAAACCTCATAAGTCAATAAAAACTCACTTGATTTTTAATTCTGAAAATTCTAAAATTCTGAAAATTCTGATTCTAAAAAAGTACAACCTCCTTTTAATGTCAATTAAAAGAACTGGGAAATCAAAAACGAAACATGAATATCACAGATTTACCTCAACCTTTTGGATTTTATCGCGTTTTAACTGGCAGCGATAATCTCCATTTTGGTTATTGGCAAAATAAAACAGACTTAAATTTAGCACAAGCTCAGGAAGCGTTATCAGAACTACTATTAAACCGATTTCCAAAACCGCCCAAACGTATTCTGGATGTCGGTTGTGGTTTAGGTGTCATGGCGGGATATTTAGCTAAAGCGGGATATCAAGTCGTCGCAATTGCCCCCTCTGAGCAACTCATCCGCTATGCAGAAAAGAAACATCCAGGGGCAGAATATGTTGCTTGCGGCTTTTTGGATGATCATAATCAACTGCGTTCACCTGAAAGTTACGATATCATCCTATTTCAAGAATCATTACAATATTTTCCACACCTTGCCCCCGTTTTTGAAAAAGTCAAACAACTCTTAAAACCCTCTGGGCGAGTCATTTTATGTGATGAAGTCTCCTACACACCAGAAACGCGGAAATATTCAGCCGTACATGAGGCTCAAAACATTGAACGTCATTTTTCTGAACAAGGTTTCTTTGTACGTTACCATAATCGTATTGGCTCACAAGTCACGCCAACAACAGAACACATTCTGCACCGTTTTTATAAAAAACGACCAGAATTAATCGCATGCTTTGGGGAAGAGTCAGAAAGTCAATTTATACACTTCACAATCGGATGGGAAAAACAACGGACTTGGTATAAAACCGGACAATTCGGCTATGAAATTTGGGAAATAGAACCCAGTCAATTTCAAGTACGATCTTATAAAGAGGACGATGAAAAAAGCATTCTTCAAGCATTTCAAACCGCCTTTGGCGTTTCCCAAAGTTTAGCACATTGGCAGTGGAAATTTAAAAAATCACCTTTTGGTGGACCTTATATATCTACTGTCTGGGATGAGAAGTTGGTTGCACATTATAGTGCTTATCCCGTACCGATTTGGCTAGGAAATCATGACACGATGACTTATCAAGTCGGAGACACTTTGACAGAATCCGCTTATCGTGGGATAGGGCGAGGAAATAGCAGTTTATTAGCCCGTGCCGTTCGTCATTTTCATCGCCTATATTGTGAAGGGCAAATTCCATTTTTTTACGGCTTTAATACGGATAAAATTCAGCGATTTGGAAAAATGTTTCTGCGTTATTATCCTGTCGCACCCGTATATGAATGGATAGTAAAAGAGGAAGCATTGCAAACGTTGTCAAAAACACCGGTTTGGCAAAATTGGCTGCGGGGCTATACCGTTACTTGTGTTTCTCAAGTTGAAGAATGGGCGGATGATATTTTTGCAAAAGCAAAGTCGCATTATGGATGGCTAGTAGTACGCAATCAACAATATTTACAATGGCGTTACCAGGCACATCCTGATTATACCTACTATTTCTTTGTCATACACCATTGGGGAAAAGCCGTCGGATGGTGGTTGGGGCGTGTTGAAGGTGAAACGCTTTTAATCGGTGATGCCCTTTTTTCTCAACAAGATATTCAAGCCCCTCGCGCGGGTTTAATTGCAGGGCTTGCTTTTCTACAAAAGAAGGCGATAAAGATTAATGAGATACGTGGCTGGTTTTCCCAAACACCTCAATGGTGGAATGAGGTGCTTAAAGAGTTAGGTTTTGACTCACAAAGACATCCGCAAGATTTAGATTTTTGTGTCACCTCTTTTACGGAAGAAATTGAAGCGGAAGAAATCGGAAAAAATTTCTATTTTACACAAGGGGATAGTGATTTGTTTTAATTCATTTTGTAACGACTCAGGGCTACTGACTCAAGGCAACCACAAGGGATTGCCCCTACATCAAAAGATTTTCGTCAGTCTGATAAGAATATTATTGTAGGGGCAATCCTTTATGGTTGCCCTGAGTCGTTACCATTCTAATACAAAAAACCTAACAACCATAACGGTATTTTTCTTTCACCACCAAGCTCAATATCATCTATAGCTAAATAACTATTTTTCCGATTTTTTATTTGGGAAAAATCTTTATTTTTACCGCCTATTTCAAATAAATAAGTTTCATCAATAAGATAATCACCGATTTTTGAAGTTTTAATGTGATGGCTTGCCAGCATAGATGTAAAAAATGATTCCCTCAATGTTCCCTTATTTGAAGAAAAGCACAGAGCTTGAAATAAATTAGGATTATTGAGCAGAATTTTATCGGGTTTATTCATGCTTGCTTTCGTTTTTGCACCAATAATACGAATTAATTCGCCTGCATCTAGGGCATCAATATAATGATAAAGTGTTCTAATATTAATACCAGTATCTCTTGATAAAGAACTCATATTCAATTCACCAGGCGGTGATTCGCATAATCTGACTAACAGTTTTTTTAAAATCGTAATGTTTTTAGTATCTATATGGTGAATCAAGGGCAAGTCACTTTCAATGACTTTATTAATCGCCTCGGTGAGCTTGAGGAGAAACACTTCTTCACCTTCGGTAAAGAAAGGATAAGCACCATAATTCAAATAATCCTCAAAATATTGCAATGGTTTGATAAGGGCTAAAATGCCAGTCGTTATTTCAAATTGATTCTCTAAAATATCTGTGATGGTGTACGATTGAAAAGATTGCTGGCATTTTAGCTCTAAAAATTCACGAAAAGACAATACAGGGATTTTATAAATAACAACCCGCCTTGACAAATCCGCCTGTTCTAAAGCGATAGCAGAAGAACCTGAAAAAACCACCTTGATATCAAAAAAATCATAAATCGTTTTTAAATCCCGCTCAAAATCGGCTTGGTAATGAATTTCATCAACTAATAATATCTTTCCTCCTCTTTGATAAAAAACCTCTGCAATATCAAGTAATTTATAACCATTGATGATAGGGTGATCCAAAGAAATATATAAAACCTCTTTTAACCCTAAATTTAACCCAGCCATATATTGATGCAAAAGAGTTGTTTTACCAACCCCTTTAGCACCTATCAAGGTAATCATTTTTTGCGAAAAATCAATTTGCTTCAGGATAGCGCGTTGATAATCCGGTTTTGGAGAATGATAAAAAGTAATTGAGTAGTAAAATAATTTATCAAAAATTTCCATATTTCTATTTCATGTAGTGAACTACACATATTATATATTATTTTATGTAGTGCGATACATATCTGGTGAGCAATATTTGTGTTCCATCATCTCTCATTGGATTATTTTCTGTTACTTTATATTTTCCCTTTAATAATTCAATTTTTAACCTATTTCCAAATTGATCTCGACCGAATTTCCCGCTCGAACGCATTGTTATTCTGAGCCGGGTAGGTGGGCAAACGTTGTGTGCATCAGCATATCACATCAGGAACACATCGGGTAAAAGATGTTTTAAGGGACGACGCAGGAAATAATATACGTGGGATGTTCAAGACCTGTCAGGTTTTAAAAACCTGACAGGTCTGCTACTACGTCAGTTATTTTTTGCGCTGTCCCTAACGCCGCTGCACCAACAGTGCTTACCTGACTGTCAGGTATAAAACTCAATATCATATTGACAAAGTACGGGGTATTTTTTCCGGTCGAATA
The DNA here is from genome assembly GCA_023143415.1 of Thiomargarita sp. Classification (GTDB taxonomy): domain Bacteria; phylum Pseudomonadota; class Gammaproteobacteria; order Beggiatoales; family Beggiatoaceae; genus QNES01. The sequence continues at coordinate 3,808 of JAGLHR010000787.1, forward strand.
TGAGTGGCTAACAAAACATCAGCATCATCAATATCAACGGCTTGTCCATGAATATTTTGTAAAGGTAGCTTATAATCATTCCAACCTTTCACCCCGGTTTTTAATGACTTAACGGATTGATAACCCATCATTTGCATGGTATAAGCCGCAAGAACACTACGATTACCAGAATGGCAAATCACAATGACTTCTTTATCCCGTGCGGTAACGAGTTCAGGCTCCGTATTATCATAACCATAATCACAAGCGGGTTCTAAAATGCCACGCGGTATATTCTTAGAACCTTTGATATGTAATACATCAAATTCATAAGGCTCACGTATATCCAGTAATAAAGGATTTTGCTTTTCGTTATGTTCTATCACCTCTTCTACATCCCATGGCAACACTTCATCTACGGTTTCTAGGCAATCATTAATTAATTCTTTGAAAGTTTTCATAATATCCTCCAGTAAATAGGTTATTTTTTCGGTAACAGGGCAACCATAAAGGTGTGCAGCCTACAATAATATTCTTATGTCGAGTGACGAAAATATTCTGATGTAGTCATGTAGGGTGGGCAAAGTCCTTGCCCACCTTATTAACTGATGTTACGCAAAGCT
>JAGLHR010000788.1 GCA_023143415.1 Thiomargarita sp.
ACTTGAACCTCGAATTGAGTTTTTTGAAAACAAAACTCAAACCTCGAATGCCCCTACAACATTTCAGCCTAAAGTTTTTCATCAAAAAACTTTAGGCTGAAATATTCTTATTCCGACTGACGAAAATATTTTGATGTAGGGGCAATCCCTTGTGGTTGCCCTGAGTAGTTACCCAAAAGCGTTGGTTTCAGCTTTGGACACTTTCTTCAACTTCACCACCGATAAAGAAACTAATGATATAAACCATCAAGCCAATAAAAAATATTAACCCCGCTATTTCGCGTAGCCAGTAAAACAAATGGATTTTGTCTTGCACCATCATAAATGGCAAAGGTGTTTCACTAACGCGTTGTAAATACACCTGCAAAATACCGGCTGCCGTCAAAAACAAAGCCATAAAGCTCATAGAGACTATCATCAGCCAAAACGCCCATCTCTCCCAAACTTGTGAAGCGTGACTATTGACTAATCGTCCCCGTAGTATGGGCATCGCATAAGATATCATAGTCAATACGGTCATTGCATAAGCACTATAGAAGGATAAATGACTATGCGCAGAGGTGACTTGCGTACCATGAGTATAGTAATTCACAGGAGCGAGAGCTTGAAGAAAACCCAGTACACCCGCGCCGACAAATGTGACTACAACTGTTCCTAATATCCACAAAGTGGGCAGCGTATTCGGATATTCATACTGGCGATGATTGACCATGTTAAAGGCCAGTACAGTCATTATGAAAAAGGGAACCGGTTCAATGAATGATGGAATGGAACCCCACCATTGCCAATATTCCGGTGCACCAATCCAAAAATAATGATGTCCAGTCCCAATGATTCCACTCATCACTGCGATAGCAATGATTAAATATAACCACTTCTCAATGAGTTCACGATCTATACCGGTGATTTTAATCATAATAAAGGTGAGAATGGCTGCCATAATAAGCACCCATACGCCTTCTACCCATAAATGAATAACATGAGCGCCGTAATATTTTTCTAAAACTAAGTTGTCTGGATTGTAAAATGTCAACAGGAACAATAGAACTAAACCGATAAAGCCTGTTAATAATACGACATTAATGGCCGTTTTTTTGCCTTTAAATATGGTCATGCCGATGTTATATAAAAATCCGACAATCACAATAACAATGCCCAGCTTAATCACCGTTGGTTGTTCAAAATATTCACGTCCCATCGTCGGCAACAATTGATTACCTGTTATTTTAACTAACTCTGGATAAGAAAACAGAAGATAACCGAGAACGTCTAAGATACTGATTGTCAGAAAAATCCAAAATAAGATGATCGCGAGTTTTGGACAATATAAATCCTTTTCAGCCTCTTCTGGTACAAGGTAATAAGCGGCACCCATAAAACCAAATAACAACCATAAGATAAGTAAATCAGTATGTAGCATACGAGCCATGTTGAACGGGAGAAATTGGATGAGGAAATCTCCCATGACATATTGCAAACCAATAATGAGACCAAATAATGTCTGTCCGACAAATAATGCGATAGCTGCAATGAAATAAAGTTTAGCAACCGCCTGTGAAGAAAATGGCATTTTTGCTCCTTTGCCTTGAATAATGTATGGAATCAAACCTCAGAGGTTTTGAAAACCTCTGAGGTTTTTAGTGAATTGATTTATCTGATTCATGCGACTAACTCAGCGTGATATCTTACAGCATGAATCTGATCATTGGTCAGTTCCTTATAAATATCTATTATATTTTCTTTCAATTCATCCATTGTTTGCCCTTGCGTCATGTAATCATTATATTCGTCAAGATATCCTAGCCACATATCCTCATCTTGCCAGTATGTATATTTCAAAAGTGTATTGTTCATCAATTTGGATTCGATGTTTAAGTTTTATTGAGCAAGTGTAGGGGCAGGTAGAGCGAAAACCACCAAAATATACCCCCCAAGTTTTCTATTTTAAAAACCATTTTATGTAACTACTCAGGGCAACCATAAAGGATTGCCCCTACAACCAGATTCTTATGTAGGGGCAATCCCTTG
>JAGLHR010000789.1 GCA_023143415.1 Thiomargarita sp.
TTCCTACCCACCCTACATTAAGAGAGAACCACCAATCAGCTTTGACTTTTTTTGGAGTTCAACGCTTCAGCTTTGGGCTTTGGAACGACATGAAAAAACTCACCTGAAATTTATAACTATTTGATTTAAAATAAGTTTATGAAACCTCATTCACCATTCTATTAATATTTCTGCTGTGTTTTCACTCTATACTGCTGCTGGCGCATCGACTTACGTTGCTTTTTCCAATTTTTATCCTCCAAATTCTCAGCATCATCAAAATTAATTGCCCTAAGATTTTCCAAAGATTTTGACTCATATTTAGCCGCTTCTTCTGCCAGATTGTTTGCATTATCTAATAGCAATTTCCGTGCTTCCTTTATATCACCTTCATCACGCAATTTGACAGCCTGTTTATTTTTTTCAACAGCCAATTGTTCTATCGCTGCTGTCATCACAGTGGCATTAATTTTTTCTTCCACCAATTGTGGTGAATCTGTGAAATGGGCAACCACGACACTGCTTAAACGCTCCATGACATCAGTATCCAAATTGCGATAAACAACAGCTACCCCAGCAATCACACGCTCTTGGTTCATCTGTGTTGGCGGTACTTCTAACTCCAAAAGCACATATTTTTCTTGAGCACTATATAATTGGTTAAGTTTAACCAAAACTTGCTGATCCTGAATTTTCGCCTCTCGCCCTATAACACGAAGGGGGCGCGTTCCATCAACACCAATAATCGTCACATTCACTTCTTGGGAAACAACGGAAAATATATCACCAAATTCATGATCAAAAAAACGGACTAAATCAGTCGCATTTTCCACAAAGGCATGATTACCATCACTTTTTTCAGCTAATTGAGTCATTAAATCCTCGTTATAACCAAGCCCTAAACCAATCGTTGTGACAACGATATTTTCCTGACTCAACGACGCGCCTAAAACCCCCAATTCTTCAGACGTACTCGGTCCAACATTGGCGACTCCATCAGAAACTAAAACAATTCGATTAACTCGTTTTCTATCCAAGAATTTCCGAATTTCTTGAGCACCTTTGACTACGCCTTCAAAAAGGGCAGACTGTCCTCCCCCTCTGAGTGTATTAATAGCAGCTTTTATCATCTCCCGATCTTGAGCTTGAGTTGCGGGCAAGAGCGTTTCAGCATGATGGTTAAAAGTCACCACCGCAATAATATCATCTGGATGTAATTGATCAACAACCTTGAAAGCAGCATCCTTAGCGCGCCTAATTTTCTCACCTTGCATCGAACCAGAACTATCAATGACTAACGCTACATTGATGGGCGCAACTTTGGAAGATAAGGTTTTTTCAAGTTTCGCCTCGAATTTGAGGCGAATTCCAGTGAGTCGCACTTGTAAATAAACAGTCTGTTTTTTATCAGCGAGCAGGAGGGGAGTTGATAGAGCGGCATTGAATTTGATTTGATCAGGTTGGGTTGTCATAGACGTATTATGGAATACAACGCTTTAGCTTTGTATTATG
>JAGLHR010000079.1 GCA_023143415.1 Thiomargarita sp.
AGGCTGAAATATTCTTATTTCGACTCAGAGCAACCACTACAACAATATTCTTATTTCGACTCAGGGCAACCACAAGGGATTGTCCCTACATAAGAATATTGTTGTAGCAATCCTTTATGGTTGCCCTGAGTAGTTATAAAAAATGACTCTTAACTAAATTGGTGAAAATCATCAAACATTATTCTGTACCAATTTTGTAACACATTGAAAATATTTTCATAAAATACCTTTTTTGTCAATGCGTAAGTCCTATACTATTGCTTCTTGCAAATATCATTATAGCAAGTAAATTTTTTTCTCGTTCCCACAAGCGTGAGAACCTATTCTGGATGCGCCTACGTCCTGTCTTCACGTCCCTCAATGCTGGCGCACGCCAGCGCGTCACTGCCATTTAATCTTGGACAAACACGCAGATTCGCTCCTACTTCCCCTGAATATAGCTGTCTCCCCTTAACTTCCATCCTACCTACTTAACAGGTTATCATTATGTCACCTTTATTTATTATTGTTGGCGTACTCACATACGCTGGCGCAAAATTATACCAAGATTTCAAGACGCTTAACGAACCGTCTTTAAATGATGAAAAACTCTCTAAAATCAAGAACATAGTATCAATAAAAGTGCATAGGCAAACATTGAGTGATTCCAAAAACAAGCTTCAAGGAAACTTTACCGTAGCAAAAGTATCGCTCGTTTTAGCTATTGCCGGCAGTTTATTTTATTTACCATTGATGCTCGCCAGTGTCGTTGGTGTTATTTATACTACCATCCCCCTCTTACAAAAGGGCTATCAATCCTTGTTTAAAAAACGGCAAGTTGATATGGCGGTTATTGAATCTATCACCTTCCCCTGGCTTATTATTACCAGACATTATTTTATAGTTGCTTTACTCAACTGGTTATGTTATTTAATTCAAAGCGTTGTATCCCATGTTCAATTCCTAAAAGACCGTTTTAGAATAGAGCTTTTACAAGCTTATGAAAAATTACCAAAAGTGGTTTGGTTACTAAAAGAGGGGGCGGAAATTGAAACGCCGATTGATACTTTAAAACAGGGCGATATCATTGTCATCAATGCAGATGAAATGATACCAGTAGATGGTTTAATTACCGAAGGCAATGCCTTAATTGATCAAAAAATTCTCTTGAAAGAGTTCCAATCTTTGGAAAAGGGAGTTGGCGATGAGGTATTCGCTTCAACCACTCTTTTATCAGGTAAAATTTTTGTCCAAGTCGATAAATGGGGTTTTGAAACGAAAGTGGCTAAAGAAATTAAATTGACAATAATCGCTGTTAGAAATTATTTTGATGGCATGGAAATTAAGAATTGACGATTTATGAATCTATCCCATGATTCAATGCCATTAAATTAAGAATAAATTTCCTCGTTCCCACGCCGGCGCGCTCATCGTTATACATAAGTATTTAAGTATTTGATTTA
>JAGLHR010000790.1 GCA_023143415.1 Thiomargarita sp.
AAAAACTTTAGCCTCGAATAGTCTGTTAAAATAGGCTTATTAGCAAGTTTAGCAGGCTTTAGCCTGCTTTGGCTTTTAGCCTTGAAATTTATTTCAAGGCGCTGAGTACAAAATCGTTTGCATCATTTTTCTGATTTAGACAATTAATTGATATAATTATTCTATTTAAATTGAGATAAAAATATGGCAGATTATAACGTAATTACAATAGGTGGTGGCCCCGCTGGCTATGTTGCGGCAATTCGTTGCGCTCAACTGGGTATGACAACAGCGTGTATTGATAAATGGGTTACGCCAGATTCCAAACCCTCTTTAGGCGGCACTTGTCTTAATGTGGGCTGCATTCCCTCTAAAGCCCTGCTGGATTCATCTCACCATTACGCCTTTTTGCAAAAACAAGCCGCCACTCACGGTATCCAATGCGATAATCTGAGCATTGATGTTGCTGCTATGCAAGCGCGTAAGGGCAAAATCATTAATATGCTCACTCAGGGCATTGCGGGTTTGTTTAAGAAAAACAAAGTCACCTCTTATTCTGGCACTGCTCGTTTAATAGGTGAAAAACAAGTTGAAATCACTACTCCAGATGGCAAAAAAGTCATTACGGCAGACAATATCATCATCGCCACTGGCTCAGTACCTGTTCAAATTCCCGTCGCGCCACTTGATAATAAACGGATTGTTGACTCTACAGGCGCGTTAGCCTTTGACAATGTGCCTAAACGCCTCGGCGTGATAGGAGCAGGGGCGATTGGCTTAGAATTGGGCAGCGTGTGGAATCGCTTAGGGAGTCAAGTGACTATTCTCGAAGCATTGCCCGATTTCCTCGCGATGGCAGATCGTAAAATTGCAACCACTGCCCTGCGGGAAATGAAAAAACAAGGCTTTAAAATTCATCTTGGGGCTAAAGTCACTTCGGCGACTGTTGCCAATGATGAAGTCACCGTCACTTACCAAGACAAAAAAGGTGAACAACAGCTTGTCGTGGATAAACTCATCGTCGCCGTTGGGCGTAAGCCGAATACGGAAAATTTAGGCGCAGCGGAATTGGGTATTCAAATAGATGCGCGTGGCTTTATTCAAGTTGATGAACATTGTCAAACCACGTTACCCAACATTTATGCTATTGGAGATGTCATTGGTGGTCCAATGTTAGCGCATAAAGGCTCTGAAGAGGGCGTAATGGTTGCGGAGCATTTAGCGGGTGAAAATTCTGAAATGTCTTATGAAACAATACCTTATGTAATTTATACTTGGCCTGAAGTCGCTTGGGTGGGCAAAACAGAAGAGCAACTTAAAACGGCTGGCATTGAATACAAAATCGGCCAATTCCCCTTTTCCGCCTGTGGTCGAGCGAGGGCGCATGGCGACACGAGTGGTATGGTTCGCATGATTGCAGAGGCAGAAACAGATCGCATATTGGGCGTACATATCATTGGCATTTTCGCCTCAGAATTAATTGCCGAAGCAGTGCTTGCCATGACGTTTAAATCCACTGCCGAAAACTTAGCAAAAACCATTCACGCGCACCCCACCTTATCTGAAGCAGTGCATGAAGCCGCTTTAGGTGTAGATGGGCGGATGATTCATGCTTAGGAATGGGGTTTTAATCGTTTCCAAAATTGAAATGTCAAACCTGACAGGTTTAGTTTCGATGAATTCTCATTTCCAAAATTGAAAGCCAAACCTGACAGGTTTAGTTTCGATGAATTCTCATTTCCAAAATTAAAATACCAAACCTGACAGGTTTTCAAAACCTGTCAGGTTTAGTTTCGATGCTTAGAAAATGAACTCACAAGACACCATCGCTGCTTTAGCCACTCCAACAGGACGCGGTGGCATTGGCGTGATCAGAATTTCAGGGCCACTTGTCCCTGAAATCGCTCACGCCCTATTAGGGCAATTACCACAGCCTCGATATGCCACTTTGAGTGATTTTGTCGATAGCGAAGGTCAATTACTTGATCAAGGTATTGCTCTCTATTTTCCGGCACCCCATTCTTTTACTGGCGAAGACGTGTTAGAAATTCAAGGACATGGTGGTGCCATTGTCATGGATTTATTACTAAAAGCACTCCTCAAATTAGGCGCACGTCTTGCCCGCCCCGGTGAATTTTCAGAAAGGGCTTTTTTAAATGACAAAATCGATTTAGCCCAAGCAGAAGCGATAGCCGATTTAATAGACAGCGCGTCGGCACAAGCAGCGCGTTGTGCGATACGCTCCTTGCAAGGCGAATTTTCCGCAAAAATTAATGCCCTCGTTGATCAATTAACTTGGCTGCGTACTTATATTGAAGCAGGAATTGATTTTGTCGATGAGGAAATTGATCTCTTAGCTGATGGTCAAGTCATTGAAAAACTTAACAATTTGATGAATGACCTTGATAAAACACTCGCTCAAGCGCAACAAGGCTATTTGCTCAAAGAAGGGATGCGAATTGTGCTAGTCGGCGAACCTAATGTGGGAAAATCAAGCCTACTCAATCACTTAGCGGGTAGAGAGACTGCCATTGTCACGCCGATACCTGGCACAACTCGCGATGTGGTACGTGATCAAATTCAACTAGACGGGATGCCATTACATATCACCGACACCGCCGGATTGCGTGAAACGGACGATCCTGTCGAACAAGAAGGCATTCGTCGCACCAAACTCGCCATTAAAGAAGCTGATCTGGTGATATTGCTGCTAGATGATCGTCATCACGATGATCAAGAAAACGCGAATTTATTAGCGGAATGGCCTCAATCACCTTTAATTATCCGCAATAAAATTGATCTCAGTCATCATCGTGCCGGCATGAGTGCTGACGGCGTGTTATATTTATCGGCTAAAACAGGGGAAGGCATTGGGCTTTTAAAAGCGTATTTAAAAGACAAAATGGGATTACACAGTAGTACCGAAGGCAGTTTTATAGCACGCCGCCGCCATCTGGATAGTTTACAACGAGCCAGAAATGCCTTTATAACCGCTTTGAATCATGCTCAGACTGATCAAAGTGAATTACTCGCCGAAGAATTACGCCAAGCACAAAATGCGCTGGGTGAAATCACGGGACAATTGACGACTGATGATTTACTGGGGCAAATTTTTTCGACGTTTTGTGTGGGTAAATGAGGTTTTTATTCGTTCCCAACGTCTTCGTTGGGAACGAATAAAATATTTTTACATGAGATTAACCAACATGAATAATAATCAAGTAACTGATATCCAAGTTTTTATTCAGGCGGCAGAGTTTAAACGGATTGGTAATCGTGCTATCCATAAAGCTTTAGAAGAAAACCGTCAGCTTGGTATTCCCAATGTTTTTTCTCGAAATGGAAAACTTTATTACGAATTGCCAAATGGTGAAATAACCACAAAAGATCCATTTAAGGAGATAAATATTACAGTTAGCGGGTAGAGAGACTGCCATTGTCACACCGATACCTGGCACAACTCGCGATG
>JAGLHR010000791.1 GCA_023143415.1 Thiomargarita sp.
CTCGCTCTACCCACCCTACATAGCTAAAGCGTTGTACTCTAATTACAAAGCTAAAGCGTTGTACTCTAAAATCTCTCCAAAATCTCTCCAAAATCTCTCCAAAGCTAAAGCGTTGAACTCCAAAATCTCTCCAACGCTTTAGCTTTGTTGTTGGAGTACATTCGAGGTTTGAGTTTTTTAAAGAAAAACTCAAGTCGAGGTTAAAGTTTTTTCTTTAAAAAAACTTTAACCTCGACTCTCGAATGCTTTCGCTTTGTCAGTCCGCCCAAAGCTGAAGCGTTGGACTCCTATTTTAACTCTTAATTTATACGATATATGTTAGAATAAGATATTAATAACTACTCAGGTAGTGCCTCGTTAATGTAATATTGGATAGTACCTGAGTAGTTACAAATATTAATTCAAATTTTGGAGTGACTTATGCGTTTAATAAAAATATTGATTTTAGTGATAGGTATGCCATCAATGGCTTATGGAGCGAATATGCGTTATCAACTTGATGTCGCGATAGAAACTCAAAGCAAAACATTGAGCGGAATTGCCCATATAAGAGCTTCTGAAAATCAGGCGATGACTTTTTTTGTTAAGAATCTGTCTAACCTGACTGTGGATGGAAAAAGCGTTCCCCCCGATAAAGGGCAACTGATGCTAACGTTTCAAGCGGATCAAGAAATCGTTATTCGCTATGAGGCAAGTTTGGAAGACAAAGGCTTGAAAACAGCGCAGTTTGTTGATCAAGATAACGTGTTTTTAACGGGAAACTGGTATCCGCAGCCTGATGCGTTAATGGAATACACACTTTCTGCCACATTGCCAAAAGGTTTTATCGCCACTTCTGAAGCAGAATCTGTGGAAATCCAAAAGACTGAGGCGAATTCTACCTTTCAATTTCAGTTTAAGCACCCATTGGATTCATTAAGCCTAGCCGCCTCTAAAAATTATGTTTTTAAAAAAGAGGCTTATAAAAATATTGCCATCGAAACCTATTTTTTTAAAGAGGATGCTCACCTGGCTGAGACTTATATTGACTATACCAAAAAGTATCTGGCAATGTATGAAGAAATGCTCACGCCTTACCCCTATCAACGCTTTGCCATCGTTGAAAATATTCTCCCCACAGGCTATTCGATGCCAACCTATACTTTATTAGGGCGTGCCATTGTACATCTGCCTTTTATCGTTGAAACATCGCTTGGGCATGAAATTTTGCATCAATGGTTTGGCAACTCCGTTTTTATTGACTATAGCGAAGGTAATTGGGCAGAAGGTATTACCAATTATTTAGCGGATCAACATTACGCTGATCTGAATGGCAAAGGAGTCGCCTATCGCAAAAAAATCATGGCAGACTACAATGCTTACGTCAATACCAATAATGCCATGCCTGTCAGTGCCTTTCAATCCCGCCATAATAATGCACAAAAGACTATTGGCTATGGTAAAGCGGCTATGATTTTTCACGCCATAAGAAAGCAGTATGGCGATGAAACCTTTTTTACAGCGATACGTGAATTTCTTCATAGCCATTCATTTCGCATTGCCTCTTGGCACGACATACAACAGGCTTTTGAAAATGTGACAGGTGAGAATTTACTGGGATACTTTACCCAATGGATAATCAATCGCCAAGATATTCCCCACATCACGGCTGAAGAAGTTGAATTGCTTGTTATACAAGGCAAACTAACGCTTTCATTCACCCTGATACAACACACCGCGCCCTATTTTATGCCATTATCCGTCACCATTTACACGGCAGCAGGGCAAACGCAACGCGCTATTGAAATCAGTAGCGAGAGGGAAAAAATCAGCTTACAACTAGATGAGCTACCCACAAAAGTCGTTATTGATGAAGATTATGACATCATGCGGCAATTATTGCCCGAAGAAATCTCCCCAACGCTGGCTGGCATCATGGGCAAGGAAAATATCATTGTGGCAATGCAGAAAGAAAAAAGTGAATTATATCAACCACTTATTAACGCTTTAGGTCTTAATAATATCACCGTCACAGCACCACAGGAAATTAAATTAACACAATTCAAGGATCGCTCCTTGATCATTGTTGGTTTTGATACGCCGATGGGGAACATGTTATTTGGAAAACAAGAACGCCCTAAAGACGGTGTGCGCGTGCTTGTCTATAAAAATCCGTATAACGAAAAAGAGATGATAGCCCTACTACACGCCAAAAACGCTAATGAAGTAAAAGCAATCACGCGAAAACTCTCTCATTATGGCAAATACAGTCTGTTAGCATTTAATGAGGGTAAAAACACTGAAAAAGCCATTACCGAATCCATCAATGGTATCCCTCTACTCACTCGCTCTCCTCCCCACGCGCTCCAACCAGACAAAGTGGCAACGCTAAATGACATCATACCCAAAATTATAGACAATCGCGTGATTTACGTCGGGGAACAACATGATCAATTTGCTCACCACATTAACCAATTAACGGTTATAAAAAAATGCCATGAAGCAGGATATCAATTCGCTGTGGGTATGGAAATGTTCCAAGTGCCTTATCAAAAAGCACTGGATGACTACACGGCAGGGAAAATTGACGAACAAACTTTCCTGAAACAATCACAGTATTTCAACAATTGGGGCTATGATTATAATCTTTACAAGCCCATTGTAGATTATGTCAAAAGCAAAGGCATTCCACTTATCGCCCTTAACATTGATAAACACATCACTAACAAAGTAAGCAAGCAAGGCATCGATAACTTAACGGCGGAAGAAAAGCAACAATTACCGTCAGCAATGGATTTATCCAATAACAGTTATCGGCATGACTTATATCAAGTCTTCCTTCTCCACCAAAAGCGTTTTGGGCATCAAGACTTTGACTATTTCTTGCAAACTCAAACGATTTGGGATGAAACGATGGCGCAAACTGCCTCTCAATTTCTCACAGACAATCCCGATAGCAAATTAATCGTTTTAGCGGGCAATGGGCATGTCATGTACAAATATGGGATTCCTAACCGCCTGTATCAGCGCAAGCCTGAACCATTCAGCGTCATTGTACAAGCTCAAGCCATAGACAAAGGCATCGCCGATTATATCTTATTAACTCAAAAGCTCAACGGAAAAAAAGCCCCCAAGCTTGGCGTTATGATAAAGGAAAAAGATAACCAAGTTATCATTATGGGCATTGGAGACAATACACCTGCAAAAAAAGCAAGATTGCAAGTAGGTGACGTGATTATCCAAGTAGCCGCGCAAAAAATTCAAACGTTGGCTGATTTGAAATTCGCACTATTTTACACAGAAATGGGCAACCTTGTGACGATACAATTGATGAGAAATGGCAAGAAAATCACGACTGATGTGACGCTGTTTGAACAGGAACAACCTCATCATCAGAAGAAAAAAGAGAAGAAAATCGATATGCCTTAAATGTACCCAAACAAAAACCTCAGAGGTTTGCCAAACCTCAGAGGTTTATACTTAAGTACTGAAGCACAAATTTTAGCACTTTTTGGAGTCCAAACCTTTAGATTTGGACGTGACCAAATGACTGAGTGCCAAATCTGAAGGTTTGGACTCCATCATATCCGATCACTTGTACTTCAGTACTTAGCGCGGGAACAAACTGAACCTTTCTAATGAGGAAGCCGTTGCACGAAAAAGACGGTGCAATGGCCGACTTAAAAGTTTAAATTATGCCCGCGTACAGTATATTATTTATTTGATAAAACTGGAAACGATATGAAAGAAATGAACTTGTTACGTGATACTGATGTCAAGATAAAAGGAATAGAAGCTCTTAATAATGCTTTAGGCATTGCTGGTGCTTTGAAGTTTCTTATGCTTCTCCATCGTGAACCCACCGACTATGTTGAAATTTCACGAGATATTTATCAAAAACAAGGTGTTGATGAAATATTTGCGAGAGCGAGTGCTGGATGGACTGAACATCAACGTAAAGTCGCCATGTAGCCAGGTAATTGGCAAAAATATTATTCGCTCTCATCAGAAAACTCAACTAAAATATCATCAAATGATTCGTTTAACTGCAATTGCCGCCGGCGGTGCAATAGGTGCTTTACTACGCTTTTGGGTTTCTTCTAGCATGTACGCGCTATTAGGGCGGGATTTTCCTTATGGCACCTTGATTGTCAATGTATGGGGATGTTTTTTAATGGGTTTTTTATCCATCTTCATGTTAGAACGATTTATCAGTGCAGAATGGCGAGCGGCTTTATTAATAGGTTTGCTCGGTGCATTTACCACCTTTTCTACTTTTTCTTTAGAAACACTCACCCTTCTTCAAGGGGGCGAGGAAACTAAAGCATTACTGAATATTTTTATTAGCATACTACTGTGTTTACTGGCAACTTGGTTAGGAATGAGTCTAGCGAGGCAATTATGAAACAAATCACTATGGTACGAGTTTACCTGACTGAAGCAGAAGGGCGGTTAAAAAAGTTGTTAAAATATTTACACGACGAAAGCCAAGTGCGCGGCGTGACAGTTCTACGAGGCATCAGCGGATTTGGCAAATCAGGTAAAATCCATACTGCCCATTTAGTTGATTTATCTTTAGATTTGCCCGTTATTATAGAATTTTTCGATACACAGGAAAAAATCACACCCATTTTATCTCATTTAGAAACTTTAATTGAGCCTAACCATATCGTCTATTGGGCAGCTTCTTTAATTGATAAATGAGACCTTCGTCAATATTTTTGAACAGGATTTCAGCCTAAAAGTTTTTTGAAGAAAAACTTTTAGGCTGAAAAACAGATTAAAAGGTTGACATGATTGATTAAAAAGCATAGAATCTCACATTCTATTAAAACGAGTAAGGGTATTTTTATTATAAAATATCTTTGTACAGGACATTTTTTATTGTTAGAATCAGAATTTTCAGAATTTGAGAATTAACAGAATTTAAAACCTCATAAGTCAATGAAAACTCACTTGATTTTTCATTCTGAAAATTCTCAAATTCTGAAAATTCTGATTCTAACAATTTAAAGTGATTTAAATCAATTACTTATAAAAAATTGTCCTGTACAAAGATAAAATATATTGAGCATTTTTTAGCCCTAATTACAAAAAAAACAAAAGGCTTTTTCCACCAGCTACAGATATAAAAAAAAAATGGAAAAATATAAAACCAACTTACACTACTTATCAGCGAAACTCTATAAAGATTTCCGAAGATATCAAATCTCCAAGCTGATTTCATGGGATACCCCTGCGCCCACTGAATCTGGATGTACGGCAATTATCGCTATGTGTTCCAGAATACCCTATATTCTAGGAGCGACTCTTGAATGTCTTTTCAGTAGCCGCTGGGGTGCCCTAAAGGAAATCATGATCATTGTTGATGCAGAAAAAGGATCCCTACCTGAAGGGCTTGAAGCTGAAATGAAGAATAAATGTTCGCCCTTAAAAGTGACTTTTCTCTACTACAACCACAAACAAGCTAAATACACTGCTAAAGTAGGTGATCCTTTTATATATGCCTGGTTATCATGGACTATTGGCTTTAACCATGCCCGCACCAAAACAGTATTGATTCAGGATTATGATGCACTATTGTTATCAAAAGAGGCACTGGAAAAACGTTATCATGCCTTTATAGAATCTGGCGCAAAAATTCAGGGTGTTAAATGGTTTAGTTGGCTTGGCTTGAGAGAAGAGGATCGTCTTGCAACCACATGGGAAGCCTTTGTTGATGTCAATTGGATCAGAAATTATCCCCCCGTCATGGGATATCATAGAGTAGGCAAACTCAATGGACGACGAGTGGGTTATGACATGTACGATGATATCCAAGCCAATCATACCCCAGAACACCAACGCACGATTATGCCCATGAGGGAAGAAGATTTAGCCCATACCGCAGAGATGATTGTCCAATACATGAAGTTCAAAAAAACGCCTGGTAAAGTCTTACCCTGCTTTTCTGTGATTTTTATCCCTTTTTTCCACTTTTTATCAGGGCAAAAAAATGCCATCATAAATGCAACACACGCTCTCCAACACCAAAGTCCAAAACGAGTCGATTTACTCTCAGATGGGGTTCGAATCAATCTCTCTTTACTAAAAATAGAGGAAGTCGATTGGGTGATGAAAAACATCATACAAGTCGTCGTCAAAAAAGACATTAAACCGTTCAAAGACGTGATTGATTACGGGATTGCACTTTATAAGGCTTGCAAAACGCCACCGAATCAAATCTGGTTGGGTGATTTTACTCGTGTACAAAGAGAATGGATTGAAGCGGCAAAGGTGCTATGATGAGGGCAGATACGATGAAAACCATTCTTGTTGTTGGCGGAGCGGGCTATATTGGTGCCCAGATGGTCAAAATGCTACTAGCGGCGGGCTACCATGTCGTCACATTAGACAACCTCTCAAGAGGACATCGAAATGCCATAGCAAACAGCGATGATTTTGTATTTGGCGACATTGCTGATCGCGCTGGATTAGATCGCCTATTTACTGGCTACAAATTTGATGCCGTAATGCACTTTGCGGGTTTTTTTAGAGTCGGTGAATCAATGGAAAACCCAAGTATCTACTATCAAAACAATGCCGCCGCCACCCTAAATTTACTGGATGCAATGGTCGCTCATCAGGTTAATAACTGTATCTTCTCATCCTCGGCGACGATTTTTGGTGAGCCTAACTACCTGCCCATTGATGAACAACATCCTAAACAACCTGTCAATCCTTATGGTTGGTCAAAATGGATGGTTGAACAGATGTTAGTTGATTATGATCGCGCTTATGGGTTAAAATCGATCTGCTTACGCTACTTCAACGCAGCGGGCGCGGATCCAAAAGGACAACTGGGTGGATACCATACAGATGAAACCTGCCTGATTCCCTTAGTTTTACAAGCCGCCTCTGGGCGACGTGAATCTATTACCGTATTTGGGCAAGATTACGATACCCCAGACGGAACCTGTATTCGTGACTACATACATATTGAAGATTTATGCCAAGCCCACCTACTCGCCCTAAAACAATTATTAAACGGGGCAGAAAGTGCAGCGTATAATCTAGGTAATGGTTCAGGTTTTTCCGTAAAACAAGTCATTGATATTGCTGAAGAAGTGGTAAAAAAACCGATTCCTGTGATCAGGGGAAAACGACGATCTGGTGATCCAATTCGTTTAGTCGCAGATTCCAAACTCGCACAAACCCAGTTAGGCTGGCAACCCAAATACGCTAAATTGGAAACCATCATTGATCATGCCTGGCAATGGGAAATTGCGCATTACAGCGTTTTAAGCTAATTAATTCAAGTTCGATGAAGAGAAGATTATAATAATGCGATATGCAACTTCCTTTCATAAGTAATTGATTATAAGTAACACGCTATTTCAATGCAGTTAAATTTGGCTATTTTAAATCATATTTTTATAAAAAGTTGCACATACCGTGTAAATATATAAAAATTAGTTGACTCACTACCAGCAGTTCCCGCTATTTAGTAAGTCACTGATTAATATGCACTTTACAATGTAAAATATACGAAAAACTATTGTTATGCAATTTTTATACTGATTTTGTATGGAACTTGTTTGAAATAAAACGTTTACAATGCCATTTCGTACACGATGTAAATTAGTATGTAAAGTTCTTTATTATCAATAACTTATTTAAAAAAATGAACGGGACTGACTGACTCACTACTGAAGGAGTAAAAGTTTGCAGATTCTTATACAAGCTGCTGATGTTTTTAATAATATCGGTGATGTTTCAATGCAGTTAGTTGTAATGGAGCGTTTACGGAAACTATGGCCTGATGCGTCGTTACATGTTATCACCAGGGAACCTAATCATCTAGCCAAATATGCGCCTTATACCATTCCTGTAAAAATAAGTGAACCACCACAGTGGTTTGGATTAAGAAATCTGTTGCGTAAATGGATTTCTGATAAGAAGCGCCAAAATCTCGTAACGCTAGAAAATAATCTCAAAATATTTATACCGTCAAAAATCAAGCCAAACAAGGCACTTTTAGCTGCTCTTAAGCAATCGGATGTATTGGTTTTTGGCGGTTCTGGTGCTATTTGTGATGACTTTGTTGGCTTGGCTGTAAGACGCCTTGATTTCTTAGAAAAAGCTATTAATGCCGGAAAAAAGACCGCAATGTTTGGGCAAGGCATTGGTCCGGCTAAGCATCCAGAACTTATAAAGAGAATGAAAGCTGTTCTACCTAAAGTAGATATTATCTGTTTACGAGAAGGACATAACGCTCTCCCTCTACTTAGCAGTTGCGGTGTAGATATGGCTAAAGTTGTGACGACCGGAGATGATGCAATTGAATTAGCTTACTCAAAGAGAGCTGATACTTTAGGGGAAAATATTGGTGTTTGCATTCGTATTGCAAGATACTCTGGATTAGAGTCTGGCTTTTCCACTATCAAAGAAGATATTTATACTGCTCTGCAGGCTGTGGCAAATCGGCATAAGATTTCTATCGTTCCAATACCTGTTGGCCCAAATGACCATTTTTCTATCGGGGATTTGCTGAAAAAGCCAAATAGTGTCCAACAACCTGAAACACCAGAACGACTCTTTAATGAAGTTAGGCGCTGTCGTGTTTCAGTCGTAGGAAGCCATCATGCTGGTGTTTATGCACTATCTCAAGGTATTCCTGTGATTTGCTTAGCAAAATCGCTTCATTATGTGTATAAATTTTCGGGATTAGCTGAACAATTTAATAACATAGGTTGTGAAGTTTTGTCCTATGATGATCCTCAATTGAAAGAAAAACTCGAAATAGCATTGGAGAATGCTTTGCAAAATGCTCAAGAAAATAGACAAAAACTCTTGCAAAGTGCCCAGACACAAATTCAAGCGGGTATTAATGCCTATCATAAGTTCTATGAATTAGTCGAGAATAAAGTAACTCATTCAAAATAACAGTCGGGTTCTTACATCTGTACCTGATGACAGGTTGCTCGTTGTGAAAACAGGGGAGATTACTCAATCAGTAGTTCCTAGAATTGAAAATTTTTTAGGAATCACACAGGGTAGTCTTCCGACTACAAACGTTCATGTCAATGTGGGGAAAAAAGTTTCAGATTCTTTCAAAGATAATGGTTAGGACAGCTTTTGTCACTTATTTTTATTAAATTTTTTTTAATTTAACTGTATACAAAATGCTTAAATTTCAATTGGTTATAATTTTAAGTGAGCCTAAATTTTAAAAAATGTCCGAACTTGTCACAGATAAGATTGTTTAGAAGAAAAGGCTAATCTTCACTGCAAAGAATTAATGGAGAAATACTTTTCCGAGGTGAAAGGTTATTCTAATCCTGTCCAAAACGCTACAGAGTCAAATTTATTTATTTTAAGTGGGCGGATTTGGCGATTGAGCTATGACGTGCAAACACAAATTGATAATTGATAATTGATAATTGGTTTCGAGGTTAAAGTTTTGCAAAGCAAAAACTTTAACCTCGAAATGAGTTTATGTCATCTTATCAGTTAATCTGGAAACGAAAGTGCCTTCGCGACGCTGCGAAGATATTTTTTGATAAAGAAGATATTTTTTGATAAAAGAGACACAATGCCAAAATTTTGTGTATAATACCTAAATCCTGCAAGTAGAAAAAAATAATGGTAAAATAGAAAAGAAAATAGTATACTAAATAACAGGTGATATTTAATTAATAAACGATTGAGGAGTCACCATTTCCATGAGTAAGTATAGAACTAAAAAAACTAAAAAATCACCTAGTAAAACGAGCAAAATTCACTTTCAG
>JAGLHR010000792.1 GCA_023143415.1 Thiomargarita sp.
TAAAAAGGGATTAAAAACTAACTACAAGGATTGTATATAAAAAGGGATTAAAAACGAGCATCGATCCAATCCTTTCTGATATACAATCCTTGTAGTTATTGGGGTTATGTAGGGGCAATCCCTTGTGGTTGCCCTGAGTAGTTATTATAGGAAATAATAAACAATGCCATTCAACACAATAATAAGCACTGCCCTGAGTAGTTTATTGAAAGAAAAATCTCTCGCCGAAATCCTAATTGTCGAAAAGGCGGGGGATAAAGCAATCTCCATTTTTCAAGCCCATTTTACTTTCAGTGCTTTTGAGATAGCGAATAGTTATCAAAATAGCTACGTTTATGCCCTCGCTGCGATTGGTGCGGGCTTGGCTCCGCCTGATCAAAAATTGCGCTTTCTACAAAAATTGACTCATTCTAAAGTTAAACGCGAATTTGCTGATCAAATTGAGCAGGATTATCTGCAACCTTTTGTGGCAGAAGTTGAGGTGGATAAAAAACAGTTGCGTCGCCAACTGATTGATAATATTAAGAAATTAAGCAAATTGCCGCCGATTTTTTCGGCGGAAAAACGCAATTTGACTGAATCGGAGTTAGCTGCCTTTATTCATTATAAAGGGGCTTTAGCGATTACTGATTTAATCATGGAACAATTACACAGTCTGCCAGATTATCCTGCTATTGATGAAATGGTGGAAGCCTTTTTCCGTTTTGAGGATTTATTGGGCAATGCAACGCTCTTTTTTCTCCATGAGATTTTTCGCCGAGATGAACGTGCTAAAAATACGATAGCAGCCTTACAAAGAGAGGGGTTATTGTTGGATATGCGCGATGTCAAAGCGACTCAAGAAAAAATCATCACGCGCTTACAACAACAATTGGATGAGCAAAATGCGACGGCGATGCAAGCCCTGAAAACGGGGAATTTTTCTCAAGCCAGTCATAAGTCGTCACAATTGGAGCGTTTGCAAAAGTCTATCAAAGAGGTGCCACAGAATTTACAAGCGGCAAAAGACGCTTGGCAAAAAACGCATCAACAATGGGTGACTTTTGCGGATCGTTTTGACAGTTGGGGGAAATTGTTAAATTCTCAAATCAGCCAAGTTTTAGCGGAAACGGAAACGTTGCATTGGGAAATCGAAGCAGTGCATGATGATGTCAGAGCAAATTTAGCCAAAAGCGCGGAAATTGCTGATGATGTGAAGGCTTTAAAACAGTCGATGGCGGATTTGATGGCGCGTTTTGATTTATCAGCCCAAGTCAAACTGAGTGATGAGTTTACACATCATAATAGTATGAGTCTGAAATTGATTCAATCTGCCATTAGCAAGTTGAAAGCGTTGCCCCATTCTCATCCTGATTATAATAAAGTGGTGATCATGGGGGGCAGTTTGTTATCTTCGACGGGCGATATTGCGGCGGCGGAAAAATTATTTCTCCAAGCCTTTAATAAGGCGGCTCCCCATTCTGCTGAAAAAGCGTTAGCGTCTTTTAACCTCTTTTTGGTTCGTTTGCGGAATAAGGATTATGAGCAAGCCTTAGTCGATTTACAAACGGCGATAGAGATTGATCGACATTATGCTTTGCATGACATTGATAAATATCCGATGATCCGTCTTCTTGGTGCGGGTGGCATGGGTTGTGTGTTTTTATCTGCTGATCAATGGGGTGAAAAACAGGTGGTGGTGAAATGTTTTTGGGAAGGGCGCAAAGGCACTCGTCAAGCCGTTTTCGGAGAAGCCATGTTGATGCGTCAGGTGGCGGGCGCGTATGTGCCAGCGCCATTGGATTGTGGTTATGTCGATGCCCATCGACAGGAACGCCCTTATTTTGTGAGCGAGTATATTGAGGGGGCTTTAGATGGTGAAATTTGGTTAGCCCAGCATGGCGCGTTTGATGTCTCGACGGGTATTGCGGTGGGCATCGAAATTGCGAAAGGGCTACAAGTGGCGCATGAGAAAGGGATTTATCACCTTGATTTAAAGCCGGCTAATCTGTTATTTAAGCAGACGGAGACGGGGTTAATAGTCAAAATCATTGATTTTGGGCTGGCACGGGTGGCGACTTCGTTGCGACAAGAGGCGATGTCGCGCCGTACAACTGCTGGAATGACGCAGTTTTGACAGGCGATAATGGGGACATTATTATATGCACCGCCTGAGCAAATGGGGGAGGAACGCTATGGCAAGCCAGGGGCGAAAAGCGATTTCTATGCTTTTGGGGCGACTTTGTATCGTTTAATGACAAATGAAAGTCCGCGCACTTTGAATCCACGTCGTTTATCGGATGCGCCGCCAGAATTATTTGATTTACTGTGCCATTGTAAGGAAGAAAATCCGAGACTGCGCCCTGAAAAAGCGGCGGAAGTGGTGAAACGTCTTGAAACGATTTTGACATTGGCGATGACTATAGTGGTTTCGCCAACGGGAAATTGTCAAACCATCAGTGCCGCTATCAAAAAGGCGAAAACGGGTGATTGTATTTTAGTTAAACCTGGCGTTTACCAAGAAGATTTAGTCATAGATAAGTCCTTAAAGATTATTGGTGATGGGGAGGTGGCAGATATTGTGGTTGAAAGTCAAAATGCAAATTGTATTATGATGAAGACTGATAAAGCCTTGGTACGTGGGCTGAGTTTGCACAATCGTGCTGAAAATGGTTATGCCGTAGATATGCCACAGGGACAATTAACCTTGGAATACTGTGACATTACTTCGGATTCGTTGACTTGTGTCGGTATTCATGGCAGCGAGACGGAGGGTATTGTTAGTCATTGCCAAATTCATGATAGTAAAGAAGGTAGCGGTGTTTATGTTTATAAAAACGGCACAGGGCAGATAGAAAACTGTGATATTTTTGGAAATGCCTATGCAGGGATAGAAATCAAAGAAGGTGGCAATCCCGTTATCCAGCATTGCCAAATTCATGATAATCAAGTTGGTGTTTATGTTTGGGAAAACGGCACAGGGCGGATAGAAAACTGTGATATTTTTGGAAATGCTTTATCAGGGATACAAATTAGAGAAGGTGGCAATCCCGTTATCCAGAAATGTACCATTAAACAGAATAGTTATTGGGCTGTATTTGTGTATGATGGCGGAGCAGGTACGATAGAAAACTGCGACTTACGAGATAACGACAAAGGTGCTTGGGATATTGAATCTGGCTGTCAGGTGCGCCGTAGTGGGAATAAAGAATAAAGAATGACGGGCAGAAATTTGTTCACATTGCGTCGGAGAGAGAGAAATTTTCATCTTTTCTTGTTTGAATCAGAATTTTCAGAATTTCAGAATTTTCAGAATAAAGACTTCATAAAGACTTTTGCCCATTTAAAAATAATTGGTAACGACTCAGGGCAACCATAAAGGATTGCCCCTACAACAATATTCTTATGAAGACTGATGAAAATATTCATCGGGCAAATCCCTTGTGGTTGCCCTGATTATGTCGTAGGGGCAATCCCTTGTGGTTGCCCTGAGTCGTTACAATAATTGATTGATTTTGAGGGTTTTTTAAAAATGACTGAAACTATAATAAATGTAATTAAATCAATCATTTAATGATAATTTGACAAAAATGATTTTAATTCTGAAAATTCTGAAATTCTGAAAATTCTGATTCAAACAAGAAAAGAGTGAAAATTTTTCCTTTCCTCGTTGAATCTGGCTGTCAGGTGCACCGTAGTGGGAATAAGGAATAAAGAATGACGGGCATAAATTTGTTCACATTGCGTCGGAGAGAGAGAAATTTTCATCTTTTCTTGTTTGAATCAGAATTTTCAGAATTTCAGAATTTTCAGAATTTAAAAACTTTTTATGTTCAAGTTTTTTACCAAAGACAATAACTACAACTCGATCATCAAGTTTTTTCGTTACCTAACTGATGTTACGCACTATGTTTCCAAGATGTTTAAGAAATTCTGATTCAGAACAAAAAATCGGATTTCTAAACGGCG